>JAZSPJ010000231.1:0-15023 GCA_045537365.1 Clostridia bacterium | reverse complement strand
GGTGTAACATTTTTTATTTTTTAAGAAAAGTGTCACCCATCACGGATTGCGAGTGAGTCTGTTAAAAGCATACACATACGGTCTATGCCAAAGCCTATGCCACCCGTTGGAGGCATACCTATTTCAAGGGCATTCATAAAGTCCTCATCGGTAGTGTTTGCCTCTTCATCGCCATGTGCAAGAAGTTCCTCCTGTGCTTTAAAGCGCTCTCTCTGGTCAATCGGGTCGTTAAGCTCAGAATAAGCATTTGCCATTTCCCAACCGTTCATAAAGAACTCAAAGCGTTCAACATAATCAGGGTTTTCAGGTTTTTTCTTGGTAAGCGGTGAAATTTCCACAGGATGATCCATTACAAATGTAGGCTGTATTAAATGCTCCTCTACAAATTCCTCAAAGAAAAGATTTAATATATCACCTTTTTTATGATGCTCCTCATATTCAATGTGATGCTCGTCTGCAGCTTTTCTTGCATCCTCAAGAGTTGAAATTTCATTAAAGTCAACACCTGAATACTTTTTAACTGCATCAAGCATAGTAATGCGTTCAAAAGGTTTGCCTAAATCCATTTCAATACCGTTGTATGTAATTTTGGTTGTACCAAGTACTTCCATTGCAACATGACGGTAAAGGTTTTCGGTTAAATCCATCATACCGTGATAATCGGTATACGCCTGATAAAGCTCCATAAGAGTAAACTCCGGGTTATGGCGTGTGTCAAGACCTTCGTTACGGAAAACTCTGCCGATTTCATATACTCTTTCAAGTCCGCCGACAATAAGTCTTTTTAAATAAAGTTCTAATGAAATACGGAGCTTGAAGTCCTCATCAAGTGCGTTGAAATGTGTTTCAAACGGACGAGCCGCAGCACCGCCTGCATTAGATACAAGCATAGGTGTTTCAACCTCAAGGAAATCCTGGGTTGCAAGGTATTTGCGGATAGCCGCTATAATTTTTGAACGTTTTATAAATGTATCCTTTACCTCAGGGTTCATGATAAGGTCAACATAACGCTGACGGTATCTTATATCGGTATTTGTAAGACCGTGAAACTTTTCAGGTAACGGCTGAAGTGATTTAGATAAAAGTGTGATGTTTTCTACACGAACAGATATTTCGCCTGTCTGTGTGGTAAACACTTCGCCTGTTGCACCTACAATGTCACCTATATCGAGCTTTTTGAAGCGGTTATATTCCTCCTCACCCAATATATCGTTTTTAACAAAAAGCTGTACTGTACCGTTTAAATCTGCAATATGAACAAAGCCAACCTTGCCCATACCTCTTTTAGACATTATTCTGCCTGCTACGGTAACAGTTTTTCCGTCAAGCGGAGAAATTTTTGCAACAACCTGCTTTTCCTCGCCTCTTGCTACTACTGTGCGCTCCTCGGTTGTGTATCCCTCACAAATATCACTTGACGAATGTGTACGGTCAAACTTTGTTATTTGGAAAGGATCCATACCCGCATCCTGAAGCTCTTTTAGTTTATCTCGTCTTACCTGTAGGATTTCGCTTAATTCAACCTCTGGTACTGTGTTGTTATTGGTGTTTTCAGTCATTTGTGTGTCTCCTCTTTTATTTGATTATATCCAGTATTTTTAATTTAATTGTACCGCCCGGTGTTTCAGCCTCAACGGTTTCGCCTATTTTTCTGCCGAGTATTGCTTTGCCAATCGGTGACTCGTCGCTTATTTTATTTTTTGACGGATCACTTTCGATTGAGCCTACTATTGTGTACTCCATCTCATCGTCAAACTCTACATCGTAAATTTTTACGGTAGAGAAAATACTTACAACATCTTTTGGTGTGTTGCTTGTATCAGGCACTTCGGCATTTTTGAGCATATTTTCAATCTCAGCAATTCTCTGCTCTGTTGCTGCCTGTGCTTCTTTTGCTGCATCATATTCAGCATTTTCGGAAAGATCGCCGTAGCTTCTTGCCTCTTTAATTTTCTCTGTAATTTCTTTTCTTTTTGTTATTTTTAAGTATTCGAGTTCTTCCTCGAGCTGTTTTACTCCGTCGGCTGTTAAAGTAATGCTTTTAGCCATTTTTTCAAAATCTCCTTTTATATAAATAATTTTATTATAAATACTTATAATTATATCTCACGTCTGCCCTCTATGGCTTTTGCAAGAGTAATCTGATCGGTATATTCAAGCTCACCGCCTACGGGCACGCCGTACGCAATACGAGATACTACCACACCGAAAGGTTTTAAAAGCTTTGATATATACATAGCTGTTGCCTCACCCTCAATGCTTGGATTATTTGCCATAATAACCTCTTTTATTTCACCCTCGGCAACTCTTTTAACGAGCTCTTTGATTTTTAAATCATCAGGACCTATGCCGTCCATCGGTGATATAGAGCCGTGAAGCACATGATACATACCATAATACTCCCTTGTTTTTTCAAGTGCAATTACATCCTTTGGCTGTTCCATTACGCATAAAATGCTCCTGTCTCTCTTTGTGCTCTGACATATATCGCAGGGGTCGGTTTCGGTAATGTTCTGGCAAACAGAACAATAACAAATTTTTTCTTTTGCATTTTTTACGGTTTGAACAAGATTATCTGCCTCCGCATCGGAAAGCGACAGTATATAATATGCCATGCGTACGGCACTTTTATGACCAACGCCGGGCATTTTTTTAAATTCGTCTATTAACTTTGAAAAAGATGCTGTATAAAGCATAAATTTTCACCCTCAAACAAATCTACATATAATCATACTTAAATAGTATACCACATATTAATGAATAATGCAAATCAAAATTTATTATTTGTTTAAATCGCCCAATTGAAACAACTCCAAAAACTTGAACTCCAATTTGGAGTGAGAAAAATTGTGGGCTATATTTTAGTATAATTTATCGTTTGCCGTTTTAAAATGTAGCAATTTGTCACAAAAATGCGGATATAACGAAAACATTTGCGCGCCGATATTTTGATGGCTTATAATGATTTTGTTGGAAAAAATTACATTTTGAAATTTTAGGAGGAAAAATTATGAAAAGAAGTACAAGAATAATAATCGTGGACGATAACAAGGATTTTTGTTTTAATTTGAAAAAATATTTAGATAATTATGATAAATTCGATGTTACAGGTATCGCCCACGACGGAAAAACCGCCTGCGAGCTTATAATGGAGAAAAAGCCTGATGTGTTACTTATTAATGTAATGCTTCCGTTTTTGGACGGGTTTGCTGTTTTAAGCAAAATAAACTTAAGCCCTATGCTGGTTATAAAGCCAAAAATAATTGTGCTTTCAGCATCAGGCCACGAAAACATTATAAACTCTGCTATGAACAAAGGTGCATCATATTACCTTGTAAAGCCTGTTGAATTTTCAGTAATTGCAGACCGCATTATTGAATTAACCGAGGAAAAAAGCATACTTTCGCAAAAAATCGCAGAACTGAAAACCAACGACCTTGAAACAAATATAACAATGCACATTCAACAGCTTGGAGTGCCTGCACATATTAAAGGCTACCAATATATAAGAGATGCCATTATGATGGTAATAGAGGATATGGATGCTATAAACTCAATAACAAAAATACTTTATCCAACAGTTGCCAAGCATTATAATACAACTCCGTCAAGGGTAGAGCGAGCTATAAGACATGCCATAGAGGTTGCGTGGGACAGAGGAAACCCTGATGTGCTTAACGACCTGTTCGGCTACACTATTTTATCAAGTAAGGGAAAGCCAACGAACAGCGAATTTATTGCTATGATTGCCGATAAAATCAGACTTGAAATTAAAGCATCTTAAAAATAAGCCGCAAAAATGCAAAAATTGTTGACAAAGTATGATTTTTATAAGATAATATTCATATAAAGATATGAAAGGATTTTTACTATGAATAAGCTTTTAAGGATTTTACTTGTTTTTACAATTATATTTACCACTTGCACGGTTAAAGTGCCCGATGCATTTGCCGCTGTTTCATATTCGTATAACAGCTCTACCAAAACTCTTACAATTACCGGTTCAGGAAATATAGAGGATTATAACACAAGTGATAAAATTGCACCCTGGATGTCTAAATATGCGGCAACAGCACAAAAAATTGTTGTTTCGGAGGACATAACAGGTATAGGCCAGTATGCTTTTTACAATTTCAATAAAGCTACAAGCGTATCACTTCCGTCAACCCTTAAAACCATTAACACTTTTGCTTTCAGAGGTTGCTCGGCATTAACATCGGTTACCATACCCGAAAGTATAGAAACTGTTCTGGGCAATGCTTTTTACGGATGTACATCCCTTAAAACCATAAACTTCAATGCTAAAAACTGCGATGTTATGGGAACGAACGCATCATCGCCCGTATTTAATCAGTGCACCAATGTAACCGAATTAAATATAGGAAGTGATGTAAGATACATACCAAATTATTCGTTTGTTGCATTAAGCGGAATTAAAACTGTTACCATACCTGACAATGTTTCTTATTTAGGTGAATTTTCTTTTTACGGATGCTCATCACTTGAAACAGTTGTATTAAGTGACAAATTAAGAGAAATAAGAAAACAGGCGTTTTACAACTGCTCAAAGCTTAAAAACATAAACACACCAAGACTGCTTATGAAAATAGGCGACAGAGCCTTTGGTAAATGCACAGCACTTACTTCATTAACCCTTGGACCTACAGTTACCGATATTGGCCACGATGCATTTTTCAGTATTGAAAGCACCATTACACTTAATGTTGTAGAAGGCTCTTACGCTCACGAATACGCAGATGTTTATGAAATTACTGCAGATGTTACCGAGCCTGAATATGGCGGCGGCTCAACAGTAATTACACCAACCGCATCTACCGATTCAAATATAACAGTATTAAACGGTAAGCTTGTGCTTGATGTTAAGTTTGATAAAGAGCTCACTTATGAGTGTGTACATATTGCATTTTATAATTCAGCAAATAAAGTTGTTGATTATATGATTATACCGCTTACATCTACTAAAAAGGATATTTATGTAGTAGCAAACGATGTTGCAAGTGCGACTTATGCTAAAATATTTATCTGGGATAGTTTAGAGAGCTGTATGCCTGTAAGTAAGTCGGAAAGAGTATCAATTTCCAGACCGTAAGATTATGAAATTACCAAAACGAAAACCATCAAGATTAAAAGGATATGATTATTCGACCCCCGGAGCATATTTCATAACCATTTGCACATATAAAAGAAAATGTTTATTATCAAATATAATCGTAGGGGAGGGGCTCTGTCCCCTCCCGCAAAATCAATTAACAGATATCGGCAGGGAAACAGAAAAGACAATTTAGCATATAAATGATAATTGCAAAAATGTATCAATTGATAAATATGTGATTGCCAAACCATATACATCTGATTGTTGTATTAAATAATTCGGGAGGGGATGGAACCCCTCCCCTACAAAATATAATTGGACAATTAAAATCATATACAACAAATAAATTCGGCAATATCCTTTGGCAAAGGTCATATCACGACCACATAATTCGTGGCGAAAAAGACTATAAAAAAATGTGGGAATACATAGACACAAACCCTTTAAAATGGGAAATAGATTGTTTTTACAATGATTAAAGGCTCTCGTAAATTTGCGAGAGCCTTTTACTGTCCTTAAATGTCCTCCGTTTTTCAATTATCAATTTAATAAATATATTGCAAATGTTAAATATCCTGCAAAGGTAACCCACAAAAGATACGGTATCTGAAGGTATGCGGCAGTTTTATTTATTTTTGCATATTCAAGTATTGTAAGCAAAATAAAAATCCATAAAATTATAAGCCATACAAAGGCAAAAAGGAATGCCTCAAGATTAAAAAATATTAAGCTCCAGCAAAAATTAAGTGCTAAAGAAACTGCGTATATTTTTAAAGCATCGTATTTATTTTTGTTATCCGACAAATAAATTATAGCCGAGCTTACACCCATAAATATAAATAAAACAGTCCATACAACAGGAAAAACCCACGATGGCGGTGCAAGCGGAGGCATATTAATTCTGCTGTAAATATCCATATTGTCTTTAGTTAAGAATGCCGACAATGCACCAACAGCCAGAGGTATTAAAATTGCAATTACAAACACCTTTATTTTATTGCCTGCACTTTGTTTTTGTGCCATAATATTCCACCTTTTTTGTTTATTTATATATTAATATTCCATTTAATGCTTTTTCATTACAAAAAAAGAAAGCTTAAAAAATTTAAGCCTTCTTTTTTGTATTTATTGCAACATTAAATCGCATACAAGTGCGCCAAACTCCTGAGGGTTTTCAAGTGTAAGACCGCTAACCAACCTTGCATTTGAATAAAGCACCTTGCTGTATTGCTTTAATTTATCCTTATCATTTTCAAAAAGCTCTTTAAGCTTTTCACAAATAGGATGCTCCATATTAATTTCAAGCACAAGCTCTGCTTTAACACGGTTTTCATCAGCACCCGGCATTTTGTTGAGTACCTTTTCCATACCCACCGACAAAGCACCTTCACTTGAAAGGCATACTGCATGGTTTTTAAGTGTATTTGTAAAGCGTACCGAATGAATATCATCGCCAATGCTTTCTTTAATAAAGCCAAACATATCAGTATATTTTTCGTTTGCCTCTTTAAGCACCTGCTTTTCGTCATCGGTTGCAAGGTCAAGGTCATCTTTACATACATTTACAAAGGTTTTTTCGTTATATGAGCCAAGCATCTGAAGCGCAAATTCGTCTACATCCTCTGTTAAATAAAGCACCTCAAAGCCGTGTGCAATTACCGATTCAACCTGCGGAAGAAGAGCAATTTTTTCTTTGGTATCGCCCGATGCATAGTATATGTTTTTCTGCTCGGCTTTCATACGGTCAACATATTCACCAAGGGTTACATATTTATCCTCTGCCGACGATTTAAACATTATTAAATCCTGCAAAATTTCCTTGTGCATACCGTAATCGCTGTATATACCCCATTTAAGCTGCATACCGAATGCATCAAAAAACTTTTCATAATTTTCACGGTCGCCTTTAAGCATTTTTGAAAGCTCTGACGCAATTTTCTTTTCAACCGCCTTGGCAATGGATTTAAGCTGACGGTCGTGCTGAAGCATTTCTCGTGAAATATTAAGCGATAAATCTGCACTGTCTACCAGACCTTTTACAAAGCTGAAATAATCGGGCAAAAGGTCTTTGCATTTATCCATAATAAGCACACCGCTTGAATAAAGCTGTAAGCCTTTTTCAAAATCACGGCTGTAATAGTCAAAAGGTGCGTGTGACGGAATAAATAAAAGCGCCTCAAAGTTTGATACACCCTCGGTTTTCTGACGGATTACCTTTATAGGTGCAGTGTAATCGTAAAACTTTTCCTGATAAAAGCCGTTATATTCCTCATCTGTTACATCAGCCTGCGGTTTTTTCCATAGTGGTACCATACTGTTAAGAGTTTCGATTTCTTTTACTGTTTCGTACTCGTTTTCTGTGCCCTCTTTCAGCTGACTGCGTGATTTCATCATCTTAATTGGGTAGCGTATATAATCGCTGTATTTTTTAACAAGACCTGATATACGGTATTCCTCCAAAAATTCCGAATACTTTTCATCATCAGTATCAGGTTTTATATAAAGGGTAACAATACTTCCGGCTTTTTCTTTATTGCAAGGCTCAACGGTATAGCCGTCAGCACCGCTTGACTGCCATATATAAGCCTGCTTTTCGCCAAAAGCAAGACTTTCAACAGTTATTTTTTCGGCTACCATAAATGCAGAATAAAAGCCAACCCCAAACTGACCTATTATATCCACTTTGTCCTTATCATCACTTTGTTCGTTGTTTTTAAAGTCAAAAGAACCGCTTTTTGCTATTGTACCAAGATTATTTTCCAAATCCTCTTTTGTCATACCGCAACCGTTATCGGATATTTTTATAATTCTTGCATCCTTATCAATATCAATTTTTATTTCATAATCGTCACGGTTTAAATTTACATCAGAATCTGTAAGCGAACGGAAATAAAGCTTATCAATAGCATCGCTTGCGTTTGAAATAAGCTCTCTTAAGAAAATCTCTTTATGGGTATAAATGGAGTTTACCATCATATCGAGTAGCTTTTTGGATTCTGTTTTAAACTGTTTTTTTGCCATAATAAAATGATACCTCTTTTCATATTATATATAAGTAAAATATATCACAAAGTTGAAATTAAATCAAGGGGCGAATTAAATGAAATTAAATCCGTCTTTTATCCACTGTAAGACAGATTTAGCTGAAAAAAGCACTTGCTTTTTTCTGGCAAAGCAGAATAATATAGATGCAGTTTATTTAAGCTAAATTTTGCAACAAGTTGCAAAGCTAAATTATTGCTTCGCAATAGCTAAATTGTTTTTTAAAACAGCTAAATTAAATTCGCCATTAGCTAACCGAAGGTTAATTTAGCTACAAAGTAATTTAGCGTGCGTTAGCACATTTAGCTCGCCGTCAGGCGAATTTAGCTGAAAAAAGCATACTGAATTTTTCAGTACGCTTTTTTCTGGTGGGGGGAGATGGATTCGAACCATCGAAAGCATAGCTAACAGATTTACAGTCTGCCCCCTTTGGCCACTCGGGAACCCCCCCTGGAGCTGGTGATGGGACTCGAACCCGCAACCTGCTGATTACAAATCAGCTGCTCTGCCAATTGAGCTACACCAGCATATTAAATTGTAATTTGTAGATTATGCAAAGCTGTATACTGTATACAATATACAGCTTCGCTTTTTTGGTGGGAACAATAGGGCTCGAACCTATGACCCTCTGCTTGTAAGGCAGATGCTCTCCCAGCTGAGCTATGCTCCCAAACACTACTTGAATATTATAGCATAAGCTTTTAATATTGTCAACACTTTTTTGAGTTTTTAATAAAAAAGTGGTCGGGGTAGAGAGACTCGAACTCCCGACATCATGGTCCCAAACCATGCGCGCTACCAAACTGCGCTATACCCCGAAATTTTTTGTTACTTCAAAAACAACGCTTGACTATTATATTATAAAAACTAAATTATTTCAACCCCTGAAAATGATGTTTATTTTAAAATACATATTTTTTACTTTTATTTTCTTAATATTTCTTTGTTTTTCGCCATTTATTAAAAATATATTTTGTGATTATAATGATAATAAATTTCCATATATAAAACCAAAAGTGAAAAAAAAGTACCAAAATAGTCTTATTTTGCTTGACAAATGTGCTTTATTACACTAAACTATACTTATGATAATATAGGAGAGGATTGATACAATGCTTAATTCTGAAAAAACTATGGACAAGGTTGTTGCACTTTGTAAAGGCAGAGGATTTATATATCCCGGAAGTGAAATATACGGCGGCCTTGCAAATACTTGGGACTACGGCCCGCTTGGCGTTGAATTTAAAAACAATGTAAAAAAAGCATGGTGGAAAAAATTTGTACAGGAATCGGTATACAATGTAGGTCTTGATGCCGCAATACTTATGAACCCTGAAACATGGGTTGCATCGGGTCATGTTGGCGGATTTAGTGATCCCCTTATGGATTGTAAGGAATGTAAAAGCCGTTACAGAGCCGATAAACTTATTGAGGACTGGCATTTTGAAAAAGGCGAAACCATTACCGTTGACGGATGGGATTCGGATAAAATGCTTAACTATATTAAGGATAATAATATTGTTTGCCCAAAATGCGGTAAAATGAATTATACTGATATAAGAAAGTTTAACCTTATGTTTAAAACCTTCCAGGGCGTTACAGAGGACAGTACATCAACTGTTTATTTAAGACCTGAAACTGCACAGGGTATATTTGTAAACTTTAAAAATGTTGCAAGAACATCAAGAAAGAAAATACCTTTTGGTATAGCACAGATTGGTAAATCTTTCAGAAACGAGATTACACCGGGTAACTTCACTTTCCGTACAAGAGAGTTTGAGCAGATGGAGCTTGAGTTCTTCTGCAAGCCTGATACAGACCTTGAATGGTTTAAATACTGGAAAGATTACTGCACAAACTGGCTCTTAAGCCTCGGCATAAAAGAGGAAAACATAAAGCTTCGTGACCACTCACCTGAGGAGCTTTCGTTCTATTCAAAGGCTACAACAGATATTGAATACTTGTTCCCATTTGGCTGGGGCGAACTTTGGGGCATAGCTGACAGAACAGATTATGACCTTACACAGCACCAGAACCACAGCGGTGAAAAAATGGAATATAATGAGCCTGAAACAAACGAAAAATATGTTCCTTATGTTGTTGAACCATCACTTGGCGCAGACCGTGTTGCTCTTGCATTTTTGGTTGAAGCTTATGATGAGGAGGAAATTAAGGAAGGCGATACAAGAGTTGTTATGCGCTTCCACCCAGCACTTGCACCTGTTAAGGCGGCAGTTTTACCGCTTTCTAAAAAATTGAGCGATAAAGCATTTGAGCTTTACGAGAATATGGTTAAAAAATTCCCTTGCGAATTTGACGATGCAGGCAGTATTGGTAAGCGTTACCGCCGTCAGGACGAAATCGGTACACCTTGGTGTATTACATACGATTTTGATACTGAGGAAACAGGAAATGTTACAGTTCGTAACCGTGACACAATGGAGCAGATTACATTAAAAATTGATGAGGTTATACCTTACATTGAAAGTAATCTTAATTTTTGATAAATATTTAAAACTGCGTGCTTATAAGCAAACACGCAGTTTTTTTATGTTTATTAAAATCTTTCGGAAGAAGCAAGTCCCTTCCCTACAATATAAATTAATTTAGTGCGCTCTCAAAAAAGCGAAGGTGTTGTTTATAAGAAATCTTGTAACGGCTTTTTGTGTTGTGTTCTGCAAAAAACTGTAGCAGCTTGCTGCGTGTTTTTTAGGAGCATAACACAAAAAGCTGTATGTTTCAAAAACTATACCGTAGCTCCCTTACATCTCATAAGCTATGGATTTGATTGCTTCAAAATAAATACTGAAGCATTGCTTAATTCTGCTTATGCTCCAATACTCGTCGGGCATGTGGCAAACATTATCCTCATTTGGAAATTCAGGACCGAAAGCCACACAGTTTTTAAACTCCCTTGCATAAGTTCCGCCACCGATTACCATCGGTTTTGTCATATCACCTGTTACATAGGAGTATGCATTTGAAAGTTTTTTAATAAAATCGCTGTTTTTATCCACATAAAGTGGCGGAAGGTCCATCTCTTTCGATGCATCAAAGCCAAAAGGCGCAACCGAATTCTGAATTCTTTCTAAAATATCGTTAACATCGGCAAATATATTATAGCGAATATCGCACATTAAAACTATACCGTTTTCGTCGGCACTAATGGTTGCAGGGTTAATTGTTAAGGCGGATTCGCTGTCCTTTAACGCAATGTTAAGCCCGTTTACATCGCAAATATTCAAAAGCTTGACTAAATTATTATCAACCTTTTCAATTTGAAGCATTTTGCCAAGCTTTAATATTGCATTATCGCCAAGCTCCGGGGTTGATGCGTGTGCGGCTTCTCCGTTTGCTGTATATTCTTTGCCATTTACTGTCGCCTTTGCAAAACTCGGTACAACATTAATGCGGTCACCGCCCTGCATTGTAAAGCCGTCAATACCCTTATCCGAAAAAATCTTAATTCTCATAATTCCTTTCTCGCCGTATACCACAGGGAAATTTGCATCGGGCGAAAAGCTCATATCAGGCTCTTTTTCGGTTAATTTATATCTTGTCATACATAAATTATTTCCGCTTTCCTCGTCGCCGCCTATAATAAGACGGATTTTCATATTAGGCTTTACACCCATTGCCTCAAGCTTTGCAAGCTCATTCATTACATATAAAATTAAAAGTGCAGGGCCTTTATCGTCTATTATTCCTCTTGCATAGAGATTGCCGTCACGCTCTGACATTGTGAATGGGTCGCTTGTCCAGTTATCGTCAACGCCTACTGTATCAACATGTACCACTATACCCAGAGTTTTTTCAAGGTTATCATCGCCCATTTCAATGTAACCTGCAATGCCGTCAAGGTCTTTTGTAACAAAGCCCATTGAGTTACCCGTTTCCAACATATATTTAATTGCTTTTGTAACACCTTTTGTTCCGTTTTCGGATTTTATTGCCAGAAGCTCTGCAAGGTGCTCTTTAAATGATTCTATATCAAACACAAAAACATCTCCTTTTTAAATAATTAATTATAGTATACCACATTTTTCTGAAATTGCATAGTTATTTATTAAAAAAAGTAGACAAACTAAAAAAAATACTATATAATATTAATATAACGAAGGGGGCGTATTATGGATAAGCTAAAGCGTTTTTGGAATGTTTTAAAGGACTTTTTTAAAAAGCCGAATGTTAAGACCGCTATTATTGTAGTTACATACTCTCTTCTTGTTGCAACTGTTTCGGTAAATACATATAAAAATGTGCTAACATACAGGGTAAACAAGGTAATGGATGCGGTGCATCAAAAAGAGATTGAAGCAGGCAAAAAACCTGTTGAAATTGAGCCTAAAGAAATTATAAATGTAAATGATAAATATAATATAAATGCTTACGGGTGCGTTTATAATAAAAAAATAACACCGTCATCGGAAGGCTATAACAGCTATTTTGCCAACACAACCGACGGAAATATTTATCTTGATACCATTGTAGATTTTGAGAACAAAAGCGGCAGAGATATTGTTCTTGCAGATGTTGTAAGTGCAAGTGTTGAGCATGGCTCTAACAATTATACTGCAATATGCACCGTTGAAATTAATAACCATACAGGCTTTGAATATGCTGCAGAATATACAGTTAAAAACGGAGATAAAATAAGAATTCATTTTATAAGTGATATACCAGCACATCTTGAAAAGGATACCACCCCTACTTATGCAACTATTATGGTTGATAACAGAATGTATAAATTGCTTGCTGTGGAATAAATACATAAAAAAATGCTGTAAAAAACCAAGTTTTTTACAGCATTTTTATTTTTTATTGTTGAATTTATATAAACATCAACTTCCGGGACGATGTAGGCATCGTCCCCTACAATATAAATTAATTTAGTATGCTCTGCGAAAAACCGTAGCAACTTGTTGCGTGTTTTTTAGGAGCATAACAGAAAAAGCCGTAAATAATTTAAATATATCTGCATAAATTATTCCGTAACTATTTCCTCATCTGTTTCAAGCTCTTCGCCGTCCTCTTTTTCAGTACGGGCAATTGATACTACACTTACATTGTCCTCAAGCCTCATTACTCTTACACCCATTGTCACTCTGCCGAATTTGCTTATTTCGTCGGTGCTCATTCTTATTACTATGCCCTCGGATGTTATAAGCATTACATCGTCGCCCTCGGATACAATAGTGTAGCCTGCCATAAGACCTGTTTTATCGGATATTTTATAGCCTGTTACGCCCCTTCCGCCTCTTATCTGTACTTTAAATTCAGATATATCGGTCTTTTTGCCATAGCCGTTTTCGGTTACTGCTAAAAGTACAGAGTCGTCAGCACATACATTGCCGTCTACAACAAAGTCGTCGCCTCTTAATTTAATACCTGTTACACCCGAAGCACCTCTGCCCATTGGTCGGACATCGGTTTCGTTAAATCTTATGCACATACCGTTTTTAGTACCCAAAATAATATTATTTGTACCGTCGGTAAGATTAACCTTTATAAGCTCGTCATTTTCACGAAGACCTATTGCAATAAGACCGCCTTTTCTGTTTGTATCGTAATCTGTAAGAGGTGTCTTTTTAACAAAGCCCTGACGGGTTATCATAGTTAAATACTTACCTTCCTCAAATTCCTTGAGCGGTATCATAGCAGTTACCTTTTCGTCCTTTTCAATAGGCAAAATATTAACTATTGCAGTACCCTTTGCATTTCTGCCAGCTTCGGCAATCTGATAAACCTTTATTTTATACATCTTACCCTTGTTAGTAAAGAATAAAAGATAATCGTGAGTTGATGCAATGTGGATAGCTTCTACAAAATCCTCGTCCCTTGTTGAAAGACCTGCTATACCTCTGCCGCCTCTGTGCTGGCTTTTATAGGTAGATGCAGGAAGTCTTTTTATATAACCAAAGTGAGTTAATGTAATTACATCATCCTCAACCTCAATTAAATCCTCATAATCAACATCATCAACAGCCGCCTCTATGCCTGTGCGTCTGTCATCGCCGTATTTATCGGCAACCTCTTTAAGCTCTATTTTAATTTGTTCAAGTAATTTCTGCTCGTTTTCCAAAAGCTCTTTGTATTCTTTTGTTTTCTCAGTAAGGTCATTATATTCTGCTTCAATTTTTTCACCGCTCAAGCGTTGCAACTGCGAAAGTTTCATATCAAGTACACTTTGTGCCTGAATTTCGCTGAATCCAAATCTTTCTATAAGCTTTTCCTTAGCATCGTCGTAAGCACTTCTGATTACGGCAATAACCTCGTCTATATTATTAAATGCAATTCTCAGGCCCTCTAAAATATGCATTCTTGCAAGGGCTTTATCAAGGTCAAATTTAGTACGTCTGCGTACTATATCCTCCTGGAAGGATATAAAGCTTGCCAATATATCCTTAAGTCCCAACACTTTCGGGCGGTTATCAACAATTGCAAGCATATTTATTGAAAAGCTGTCCTGCAATCTTGTAAATTTATATAAGTGATTTAAAACAACCTGCGGATTTGCATCTCTTTTAAGGTCTATAACTATTTTTAAGCCGTTCCTGTCGGACGATAAATCTCTTATATCGGATATACCCTCTACCCTTTTATCCTTAACAAGCTCTGCAATAGACTCAACCAAAACTTTTTTGTTTACCTGATACGGAATTTCTGTAATATGTATTGCGTATCTGTCGTTTTTATCCTCTACGATTTCGGTTTTAGCCCTTATAGTTATTTTGCCCTTACCTGTGGAATATGCCGATCTTATACCTGCTCTGCCCATAATTGTTGCTCTTGTCGGAAAATCAGGGCCTTTTACATATTCCATAAGCTCATCAACTGTTATTTCAAGTCGGATCGTAGCCATGTCGTT
>JAZSPJ010000029.1:0-15850 GCA_045537365.1 Clostridia bacterium | reverse complement strand
ATAACCAACAGCATTTGCCTCGATATAATTATCCTCCAAAAGACTTACACCGTCGCTGTATGAAAGAATAGTTGTGCTCTCACTGCCCTCTTTTGGGATAATAATGCTTACATTCCAGTCGGTTAGTGTATCTTTTGTTTTTTCTATCTTAGCATTAACCGCTTCAATAACGCCGTCAGCTGCATTATCGATATAATTTGAAATAACATCCCAATTTTGTGAAATTAAGTTTACTATTAACTGTTTTACCAGTCCGAATGCTTTTTCAGCGGTTAAATAATTCGCCGAAACATCGTCCTCTATATCGTTATAACCTTTTATATATGCAGAATTATTTTCATAAACGCCTGAATACTGTTCAAATTCGTAGCTTTCCACACCCGAAAAGCCTATTTTACCGCCAAGCTTTAAAAACAGTTTTATGCTGGCGGAAATATCAAGCTCAAAAGCGTGCTTTTTCTGTTTTTTAACAGAATAATTACCTGTTTCCCCCGAATATATCATTGTGTTTATACACTTTTGAAACTCTTCACGGGAAAAATGACCCTTTGCACCCTGTGTAAAGTTATACAGAGGTGTATAGTTATTTGCAACGCTTCTGGCAGATGCACCGTCGTAGGTAATTATATGTTTATTTACAGTACTGTCTTTTGTTAAAAATAAGTTTTCATCGACAGTTGTATTTGTGGCAAGCGATAAAGATGTGAGTGTGCCCTGAGGGCTTATCTCCGCCGACAGGCTACCCGAATTTTTTGCTGTACCGCCGATTACATCAAAACCGGACGAAAGCGCCGCTTTATCTTTTTTTGCTTTTACACCGTAGTTAAAGAAATTAACACCTTTTTGGGTTGCGCACGTACTTGAGTACTCTATTGTGCCGTCTTTAAGCGTTTTTGTTGAGTTTTCCGATACAACATTGGTACTGCCTGCAACAAGCTCTGTGCTTGAGTCAAGCCCCATAGCATTATACTCAAAAACGCCAAGAGTTGCTCCGCCGTTCAAAACGATTGAACTGCCCTTTTCCCATTCATTTACAGGTGCGTTAATCTGTTCGGAAAGCATTTTAAGTGCATAATTATCCGTATAGTTTTCAAGGAGCGCCGATGCCATAAATTTAGAAAAATTTAAAACATCATCAGCATCCTCTAAATTAAAATCCTCATCAGTATAGGCAACGCCTACACTGTAACCAGATTTTCCATTTCCGTTAATACTTCCAACCGAACCTTCAACGCCTGCAGCATCTACCAAATCAACGCCTGCAAAAAGACCGAGTTCGGCTTTGCTTGCAAGCTCAGCGCTCACTTTAGTAGACATTGTAAGGCTTGTTTTTTCGCCATCGTACGACTGCTCGATTGAAAATCCTCTGTTTCTGTCAATTGATGCGCCAACCTCGGCTAATGTTGCCTCTGCGTCAAGGTCGCCAACCGAACCTCCGACACCTATTCCAAGACCTAAAGAAAAACCATCTGTTATTTCTGCCTCGTAAGAACCTTTATATTTAAGCGGTTCTACAGTTACATTTATAATACCATTTGTTGTAATTACATTTCTTGCCATAAACATTATAAAGTACTGTGCGCTTTCGGTTATGTTTTCAATACTAACACAAACATAGCCATATTCATCAGTACAAACCTTACCTTTATAAATATCGTTTACATAGCAGTCAATTTCTTTGTTTTTAGCAGGTGTATTATTAATATTTTTAAGTAAAAATCTGCCATAAGCTGTACCTTTACCGATAATTGTAACATCATTTACCGCTACAGGAATATATGACGGGTCTATGGGGCGATAGTTGCAAAGAATAAAATCCTCGCTATAGCTGTATCCGATTTTATCCCACTCTCTTTGAGTGCCGTAATAATAAATATACATAGGCCCTTCTCGGTGACCTACAGTTCCCCAATCATAAAAAGCAGTTCTGTCAATACTTGTAAGTGAGCGAGGCAGGTAAATCTCAGTTAAGCTGTCAGTGTTATAAAAGCAGTATTCGCCTATTGTTTTGACACCTTCCAGAATTGTAACTTTCCGGAGCTTATCGCAATTATGAAATGCTCTGTTTTCAATATTTTCAAAGCTACCGGGTATTATAATCTCTTTTATAGCTCTGCAACCACGAAAAGCTTCTTCACCGATTGATGTAATTTCGCCAAACACAACATCGGTTAATACATTACAGCCGGTAAAAGCATTGTTGCCAACAGATGTACCGTTACCAATACTGATGCTTACAAGCGTCTGGCAAGCTGAAAAGGCATTTGAACCCAAAGTACAGTTATCGCCCACCGAAACAGTAAGCAGATTACTTGCGGCAGTAAAAGCATCCTCAACCATTGTAACATTATTGCCGATATCAACATTGGTTGCTTTTTTCAATGTCCAGAAAGCACCTCTTTCAAGGTAACAGTTATCGGGAATTTTAACTTCTTTTAAACCTGAAAATCTGAATGCAAGCTCGCCTATATATTGTATGTTTGAAAAGTCAAAGCTTTTAAGTGCAGACGTATCTGCAAATGCATAATCGTAAATATGTGTTAGAGTTTTTGGTATGGTTACACTTTCAAGGTCTGAATAAGCATGAAACACATTACTGCCAATTGCCGTTACAGGATAACCGCCAAGTTTATCGGGTATATCCACCGATTTTACAACAGAATTTGACGAATACCGTGTAACAGTTGCCTCACCGTTGGTTATTGTATAGGTAAAAGGTCCGTCAGTATAAGTATATTCCTCAGCAAAAGCAATAGTTTTTATACATAATATAAATAGTAAAATTAATGTACATAAAAATGTTTTTTTCATAGAAATGTGCTCCTTCAAACTGTTTGTATAACACGGGATTTATTCAATAAAATTCAGAAGCTATACTTACCCACATTACCGCATAGTATTATAACATAAATCAACTAAACTGTCAATTAAAACACTTTAGCAAAATTTTAAAATTTTTTTAAAAAAACTATTGACAAACGGTATATACTGTGATATATTTAATTTGACAATAATGATAATCATTATCATTAAGGAGTGACTTATATGATTTCAAGAAAAAGCCACAAGCGTGACCGAATACTTGAGCTTTTAAGACAGGTTACATGCCACCCTACTGCGGAGTGGATATACCTTCAGCTTAAAAGCGAGATACCCGAAATCAGCCTTGCTACAGTATACAGAAATTTGGAACAGCTTTATCAGTCGGGCGAGATACAAAAAATCGAGGATGATGATAAAACCACCCATTACGACGGTAATAATGCACCGCATTTTCATCTTGGCTGTACTGTTTGCAATAGAATTTTCGATATACCTACAAAATATATCGACCTGCATGTTGACGGTATTATTAAAAGCGCACCCTTTGAGGTGACGGGCTATACAGTAAGCTTTCGGGGTGTTTGTCCCGATTGTAAATAAAAAAATATAAAAAAATTATATAAAGAAAGAGGTAAAAAATTATGGCAAAATTTGTATGTTCAGTATGTGGTTATGTTCACGAGGGAGATATGGCTCCTGAGCAGTGTCCTGTATGTAAAGTTCCGCAGGATAAATTCAAGGTTATGGAAGAAGGCGCTAAGCTTGCTGCAGAGCATGAATATGGCGTATACGGCAAAACCGTAAAAAATAACCCTGATATATCTGAGGAAGATAAAAAGTTTATATTTGACCAGCTTATGGCAAACTTTAACGGCGAATGTGCTGAAGTCGGTATGTACCTTTGCATGGCAAGAATAGCTCACAGAGAGGGCTATCCTGAAATTGGTCTTTACTGGGAAAAAGCAGCTTTCGAGGAAGCAGAGCACGCTGCTAAATTTGCAGAACTTTTAGGTGAGGATTTAGAGCCTAAT
Organism: Clostridia bacterium; assembly: GCA_045537365.1. Lineage (GTDB taxonomy): Bacteria > Bacillota > Clostridia > UMGS1810 > UMGS1810 > UMGS1810. The sequence goes on along the minus strand of JAZSPJ010000029.1, from coordinate 11,996 downwards.
ATGAAAGCTACCACAAAAGACAACTTAAAATGGAGAGTAGATTGTGAATACGGCGCAACACAGGGTAAATTTGACCTTGCAAGCTGTGCTAAAAAGAACGGCCTTGATGCTATACACGATACAGTACACGAAATGGCAAGAGATGAAGCCCGCCATGGCAGAGGTTTAGAAGGTCTTTTAAACAGATATTTTAAATAATATATATTTAAAGCAGGCGGCCGTAAAATTCGGTCGCCTATTTAAGAAAACAAGGAGGTTTTATTATGGATTTAAAAGTATCAAAATTACTTAACGAACAAATTACAAAAGAGTTATACTCTGCATATCTTTATCTTGATTTCTCAATTTATTATGAAGCACAGGGACTTGACGGATTTGCAAACTGGTATATGATTCAGGCACAGGAAGAAAGAGACCACGCAATGCTGTTTATGAAGTATTTACAGATGTGCGGTGAAAAAGTAGAGCTTGGCGCAATCGACAAGCCCGATAAAGCATTTAATGAGCTTATAGATCCTTTAAAAGCCGGTCTTGAACACGAAAAATATGTAACAAGCCTAATAAACGATATTTACGGTGCATCTTATGATGTTAAGGATTTCAGAACAATGCAGTTTTTAGACTGGTTTGTAAAAGAACAGTTAGAAGAAGAAAAAAATGCAGACGATATGATTAAAAAAATGGAGCTTTTCGGTAATGATTCCAAAGGTTTATACTCGCTTGATGCAGAATATGCCGCAAGAATTTATACGGCACCATCACTTGTACTTGATTAATTATTGAAATTACTTTTTTAAGAGAGAAGGAATTAATATGCCAAACACAGCCAGACGGTTATTTGCAATAATAAATTACCCAAGAACACTGCCTGTTTATTTATGCGCAATGTGTTCAAAACAAAAAAAATTAATTATAGAGGATGTTGCCCGTTGGAATGAAATTGACCAGATAAACTATAACTTATTTGAGTCTATTAACTGGTATATGACATATAAAAAAGAATTTCGTAACCTTATACAGCACAGATTAAAAAAACCGTCACGAACCATAAAATCAATGTTGCATTTTACAATTGCAAGGATTTTATGGAAACCGCTTGAAACATTATACATATACACAGACGAAATTGGCGGTGGATTATACATACAGCACGGTTTTTCAACAATTATAACTGCAAAAAAAATAGGCAAAAACTGCAGAATTTATCAGCAGGTAACAATCGGGTATAAAAGAGGTGCAACTCCCCCTGTTTTAAAGGATAATGTTTCTGTAACCTGCGGTGCAAAGGTGCTTGGTGATATAACAATGCATAAAAACAGCATAGCTGCGGCCGGCAGTGTTGTATTAAAGGATGTTCCCGAAAATGCAATTGTTGCAGGCGTACCTGCAAAAGTTATAAGCTATAAAGATGAAAGTAATCTTGATTTTCAGGGTTAGGCAAAAGCCTAACCCTCGTTTTATGTCAATAATTTTATATTAATTCAGTATATTTTGTTTTTAAACCAAAATTGTGCATAAGCGGTCCTGAGCCGGAGCCTAAATTAAGTTTGGCGGCAATTGCCTCATTAATATAATCCTTTGCTCTTTTTACAGACTCCGTTACTGAAAATCCTTTTGCAAGATTTGCTGCAATTGCGCTTGACAAAGTGCATCCGGTGCCATGTGTATTTGGATTATCAATACGCTTACCGTTAAACAAAGAAAACGCCCCGTCAGCATACAGTAAATCATTTGCATCTTTAAAGCCATGTCCGCCCTTTAACAATACAGCACAGCCATATTTGTCTGATATTTTCTTTGCAATTTCTTTTAAATTGCTGTAAGATTTTATTGTAATTCCTGAAAGCATTTCCGCCTCAGGTATATTCGGTGTAACTAATGTTGCAAGGGAAAATAATTTTTCTGTAAGTGCATTGACCGCATCCGTTTTTAAAAGCTTTGAACCGCTTGTTGAAACCATTACAGGGTCTAAAACAACATTTTTAGCATTATAAAAGCTAAGTGTTTCTGCAATAACTTCAATAAGCTCTTTGGATGAAACCATACCGATTTTAACCGCATCAGGAATAATATCTTTAAAAACTGTTTCAATCTGCAGTTTTAAAAATTCCGGTGTGGATTCCATAATGCCGAATACACCTGTTGTATTTTGCGCCGTAAGTGCGGTTACAGCGGTCATTGCATAGACTCCGTTCATAGTCATTGTCTTAATATCTGCCTGAATACCTGCGCCACCGCAAGAATCACTGCCTGCAATTGATAAGACTGCCCTCATAAACACACTCCTTTTATAATGTCAAAATTCTTTTTTATATAATCCAATTTCCTTCACTTTTGATACAATCTCACGCACAGCTTGTTTGGGTTTATCGGCTTTCATAATTGCTGAAACAACACAAACACCCGCAATTGGAATACCGCTTAAAATATCAATATTATCCTTGTTAAGTCCGCCAATGGCATTTACGGGTATCGGTACTATACCGCATATATCTTTTAATGTATCAACAGAAGTTATAATTGTTTTAACCTTTGTTGTTGTAGGATAAATTGCACCCACTCCAAGATAGTCAGCACCCTGACTATAAGCTTCATTAGCATCCAAAACAGTCTTGGCAGTTGCTCCGATAATTTTGTCACTTCCCATAAGCTTTCTTGCAAGCCAAACAGGCATATCGCTTTGTCCTACATGAACACCTTCAGCATTAACTGCTAAAGCAACATCTACTCTGTCATCAATAATTAGCGGTACATTATAATTTTGTGTAATTTTATGCACCTTATCGGCAAGTTCAATATACTCTCGTGTAGTCTTTTCTTTTTCACGAAGCTGAAGCAATGTTACTCCGCCTTCAAGTGCCTGTTCAACCCGATATAAAAATTCATCCTCATCAAAGTTAGAACTGTCAGTTATAAAGTACATACTTGTATTAAGCTTTATCAATTTTCTTTTCCTCCATTTTTAAATACTTTTGAATGTCGGCTTTGGATATATTTGACAGACTGTCGATAAGTCTTTGTATAAATGAAGCATTTCCTTTATTTGTTTTTGCCTGCTCACCGCAAATTCCCAATACGGCACAGGAATAAAGTACTGAATCAAATGAATTATCAGTTGCCAGATATGATGCACATATAGCTCCCAGCATACAGCCTGTACCGGTAACTAAAGATAACCTATCTGTCCCGTTACAGATATTAACAAGTCTTATACCATCAGTAATAATGTCTTTTTCTCCCGTTGCCAGTATTATAGTGTTATACTTATGTGCTAGGTATACTGATGCTTTTTCCACAATTTCTGAACATAACGAGCTATCAGCATCCACTCCGGGAGAGCAATAGATTTCATTGTAAAGTGCAAATATTTCAGAATAATTGCCTTTGATAACAGTCGGTACAGCCTCGTTTAATAAATTACCAACAAATTCCTTGCGCAGTGTTGAACAGGCAACACCAACAATATCAAGTACAACAGGTATATTTTTTCTTTTAGCTTCTCTTAATGAAATCGGCATAGCTTCCATTCGTGCATCAGTTATATTTCCGATGTTAAGCATTAAAGCATCTGCAGTTTTTGTTATTTCATACACCTCTTTTGGATGCTCCGCCATAATTGGCTTTGCACCAACTGAAAGAATTGCGTTTGCACACAGATTTATAGATATTGGATTTGTTATACAGTGTATAAGAGGCGCTGTATAAACATCTGTTCTATATATCACTTAACCTCCACCTTCTTATAAATATAATAAATAATTGAAATTAACACACAAACCGCAAGTGATGCTATAGACAGTACATCAAAAATTGGTGATGTCAGCTTAAATATATCCGATGTAACCTCTATTATAACGAACAGGATTGCTCCAAATGAGGCAATAGTAGCCGTATTTGAAAAAAGTGTGCTTTTGTCCTGATAGCACTTTGATAAGAGCTTATTCTGAAATTCTGCCAACATGCCGTTATCAGCAAGCTTTCTTAAAAACACATAAGCAATACTTCCGCCAATAAGTGTTCCGCACACAAAGGATGGTATGTAAAATACCCAGCTTAAGCCTTCCTTCCCCCATAAAAGTGTCATAACAGGATATGATGCCAAAGCCCCGATAATACCTGTTCCGATAATCTCACCAATTACCGCAAGCATTATCTTTCCTTTTGATATACGATAAAACACACCTGAAAGAAAAGCACCGAAAATTGCACCTGTAAGAGCAATAGGCGGTATTCCCATTACAGCCATACGGATTATTCCAATGAGTGTCGCGCACAGAAGCGAATACCAAGGACCTAAAAGCACAGAACACACAATGTTTATAAAATGTGCCATAGGACACATTCCCTCAACTCTCAGGATTGGTGAAATAACTACACCGAGCGCAATCAGCATAGAAAGCACTAACATTTTAAGTAATTTTTTTTGATTTGTCATTTGAGATTCCTCTTTTCTGGATATAATACAAGACACAAAGCCTTGCCGGTCAAGAATCGATTTTCTCCTCTCACCCCGAAACACGGGTTCCCATCGCAAAATACAAGACAAAAGGTGCTCGCCAGTTATCCGTCCGATTATATCGGATATAAAATTCACCTCCATTCAACAAAAAAGGAAGCTACCAATTTGGTAACTTCCAATATACACATTGATTTTCCTGAAGTTTATGTTCAGGCTTCCCTCCGTTGGCATTATCCAAATCAGGTTCTCGGTCGAAGGTCATACCTTCCTCTCAGCCTGTAATACAAGCTCCCGTTTCTTTATTAATTTTTAAATATTATATCATTTTTTAATTGAAATTTCAAGTATTTTTTCAAATTTTAATCCCCTACTCAAACAAAGGAGTGGAAAAATATCTTTCAGCGGTATCCGGCAGAACTGTTACAACTGTTTTACCTTCACCCAGTTTTTTAGCAAGTGCTATCGCAGCAGACACATTTGTACCGCTGCTTATACCGCACATTATACCCTCCTCGGATGCGAGAAGCTTTGAAGTGCGGATAGCATCCTCATCTTTAACTATGTAAATTCCGTCGTAAATATTTTTATTCAAAATTTCAGGAATTACACCGTCTCCAATGCCCATTTGCAGATGCGTTCCGATAGAACCGCCCGAAAGTATTGCGGCATCCTCAGGCTCAACTGCCCATATTGTCATATCGGGGTTTGCTTCTTTTAAACACTCCCCTATTCCGGTTATTGTACCTCCGGTACCGATTCCGGAGCAAAAGCCGTGAATTGGTTTATTTACCTGTGCTAAAATCTCCGCTCCCGTCTGTCTGCGTTGTATATCGGGGTTTGCAGGATTTTCAAACTGTTGGGGCACAAAAACATTTTCATCCTCACTTTTCATTTTAAGTGCAAGATTTAAGCACTCCTCTATACACAAGCCGATATTTCCTGCATCATGTACAAGTATAACCTCAGCACCGTAATGGTTTACAAGCTTTCTGCGCTCTTCACTTACAGAGTCAGGCATAATAATTTTTGTTTTATAGCCCTTTACAGCACCAACAAGCGCAAGCCCTATTCCCTGATTACCGCTTGTTGGCTCAACTATTACAGAGTTTTTATTTAAAAGACCTTTTCTCTCGGCATCCTCAATCATATTAAGGGCAGTGCGTGTTTTAATAGAACCGCCCACATTAAGCCCTTCAAACTTTACAAGTATTTCTGCCGCTCCCTCAGGTACAATTTTATTTAGTTTTATAATGGGTGTATTACCCATAGCTTCAAGAATATTGTTATATACCATATTTAAAACCGTTGCCTTTCATCTGAACCGAAAAAGGTGATTTCGGAACATAAATAATTATGACTTACATACTATTATATTCCAAAATCACCCTAAAAGCAACACATATTTATAAATTTTATAGCTTTTTTAAAAAGTTTTCAATAAATTTTGCAATTTCCATAACCAAGAGCGGTACTGCAGAGAGTAAAATCGCAACCAAATACATTTTCGGGCTTAAGCTTAAAAGACCGAAAGCTGTTTTAACAGGTGTAAATAATACAACCGCCATAAGCAATACGGAAATCAGGCAAGCCTTGTTAAGCGTTTTGTTTGAAAACGGATTTGATTTGAAAAGCGATTTTTCCGAGCGCATATTGTAGCTGTGTATTACCTGCGAAAAAGCAAGAATGGTAAATGCCATCGTCTGACCGCCCTCATCGGCAACCGTAATTTTCGAGCCGATTGCATACCCGATTAGCGAAAGTATAGCAAACATTGCACCCTGAAGTACAACCTTTATACCAAGACCGCCTGCAAACAAGCCCTCATCCTTAGGCTTTGGCTGTTTAGTCATAACATCGCTTTCTACCTGTTCCATACCAAGTGCAATTGCAGGCAAGCTGTCGGTTACTAAATTTATCCATAAAAGCTGCATAGAGAGAAGCGGAGTTTTGTGCCATAAAAGCATTGCTGTAAATACACAAATTACCTCACCGATATTTGTGCCGAGTAAGAAGCCAACAACCTTTTTAATATTAGCATAAATACCTCTGCCCTGACGGACAGCCTCAACAATTGTAGCAAAATTATCATCTGTAAGTGTCATATCAGATGCACTTTTGGCAACATCAGTGCCTGTAATACCCATGGCACAGCCAATATCCGATGCCTTTAAAGCAGGTGCATCGTTTACGCCGTCGCCTGTCATTGCAACAACCTTATCTTTTCTCTGCCAAGCCTTCACAATTCGTATTTTGTTTTCAGGTGATACCCTTGCGTATACAGATATATCATTAACCTTCCGGTCAAGTTCCTCATCTGTCATAAGGTCGAGCTCTGCACCGGTAATTGCCATATCGCCTTCATTTAAAATGCCAAGCTCTTTAGCTATTGCCGACGCTGTAATTACATGGTCTCCGGTTATCATTACAGGCTTAATGCCTGCCATTTTACAAAGCTTAACAGCATCCTTAACCTCAGCTCTTGGTGGGTCTATCATACCAACAAGACCTAAAAATTCAAGGTCACATTCAAGCTCGTCTACGCTAATATTCTGCGGCATTTCATCCAGCATTTTATAACCAACCGCAAGCACCCTGAGTGCCTTTTGACTCATTGCCTCTGTATGCACTTTAGCAAGCTGTGTGTCGCCTTTTATCATTAGCGGTGCCATCATATCAAATGCACCTTTTACAATTACGGCATACCTTCCGTCAATCTCATTTACAACCGTCATACGCTTTCGGTCAGAGTCAAAAGGCAGTTGTGCCACACGGGGATATTTTAAATTTATATTATCTTTTAAAATGCCGTTTTTATATGCCGCCATAACTATTGATGTTTCCGTAGGGTCGCCTAGAAGCTCAACCTTATCTCCCTCCACATTAACAGTACCGTCACAGCATAAGGTTGCATAAGTTAAAAGCTTTTTAACGGCTTCGCTGTTGTTATCTGTTATTTCCTCAGTGTTTTCTCCGCCGTCGCAATATGTTTCAACTACCGTCATGCGGTTTTGTGTAAGCGTACCCGTTTTATCAGAGCATATTACAGAGGCACTCCCAAGTGTTTCAACAGCAGGAAGCTTTCTTATAAGTGCGTTTCGCTTTACCATTTGCTGAACACCGATTGACAGCACAATTGTAACAATAGCAGGCATTCCCTCAGGTATTGCTGATACTGCAAGCGATACTGCTGTCATAAAAATTTCCATAAACGGAATACCGTTTAATATACCTATACCCAAAATAACAGCGCAGGCAAACAAAGCTACAAATCCAAGATATTTACCAAGCTGGGAAAGCTTTTGCTGTAGCGGTGTTTTTGCATCCTCCTCGCCTTCTAACAGGTTTGCGATTTTGCCCATTTGCGTGTCCATACCCGTTGCACATACTAAGGCTTTTGCAGTTCCGTTTGCAACAGAGCATCCCGAAAATACCATATTTGACCTGTCACCCAAAGGTGCATCAGGTAAAACCACTGTATCTTGTGATTTTTCACTGGGTACTGATTCACCCGTAAGCGCCGATTCCTCGCACTTTAAGCTTGCACTCGAAATCAGCCTTGCATCAGCAGGTATAAAATCGCCCGCCTCAAGATAAATAATATCACCTACAACCAACTCAGTTGCATCAACTACGGTTTCCCTTCCCCCTCTTATTACCCTTGCATGGGGCGCTGACATATTTTTCAGAGCATCCAGCGCTTTTTCGGCTTTACCCTCTTGTACTACGCCCATTACTGCATTTAATATAACGATAAGCAAAATAAGGCAAGGTTCAAAAAGCTCCTTTGGATTTTTCTCAATAATTGCAATCGCAAATGAAATGGCAGACGCAATTAAAAGTATGATTATCATTATATCCTTAAACTGTTCAAAAAAGCGCTCAAATACAGTTTTTTTCTTTTTCTCTTTAAGCTTGTTTTCGCCATACTTTAAAATTCTATCCTTTGCCTCGTTTTCGGCAAGACCTGAATTTATATCCGTATTAAACTCATTTATAATATTTTCAATATTTTCACTGTGAAATTTCAATTTTTATCCTCCTTAAATTTTATAATATATATTGTACCATATTTTTCTAAAAAATAAAGAGTTTTATTAAAATTTTTACAATTTATTAATATAGCTTGATAATTTCTTTTTTAAGCCTGCCGATTATTCTTTTTTCAAGCCGTGATATATAGGATTGCGATATACCAAGCTTATCGGCAACCTCTTTTTGAGTTTGAGCTACACCGCTTTTTACACCGAAGCGAAGTTCCATTATACATTGCTCCCGCTTTGAAAGCTTACCAAGGGCTATTTTTAAAAGCTCCCTGTCTACCTCATTTTCGAGATTCTGGTATATAATATCATTATCTGTCCCCAAAATATCGCTAAGCAGAAGCTCATTACCGTCCCAATCCACATTTAACGGCTCATCGATAGATATTTCAGCTTTTTTGTTACTGTTTTTTCTGAGATACATTAAAATTTCGTTCTCTATACAGCGTGATGAATATGTAGCAAGCTTTATATTTTTATCGGGCTTAAATGTATTTATTGCTTTGATTAAACCTATTGTTCCTATTGATATTAAATCATCAATACATATTCCCGTACTTTCAAACTTTTTTGCAATATATACCACAAGGCGCAGATTGCGCTCTATAAGTGTGGTTTTTGCCTCTTTTGAGCCGGCCTTCAACTGGTTTAAAAGCTCAGTTTCTTTATCTTTATCAAGCGGTGGAGGCAGGGTGGTTGGTCCGTTTATGTAATGTATTTCGTCCATACCGTACAATTTCATAATTTTTTTGATACTGTTTTCAATATCCTGAAATACGCAAATAATTTTACTCATTTTAATTTTTCCTTTCATATCACACTAATTTGGGTGGTATTAATGCCTCGTACTCACAGGCAGACGACAGTTTTCCGTTATAAATTGCTACACAGCATTTTACATTTGCCTTATCAACTGTAAAGCTGTCGGGTATAAAACCTGTAAGCATATCGCAGTCACAACCCAGAGATTTATACGGTATAAGACGTATTTTCAAATTATGCCCGTCCCCTATTATATTATTTAAAGCCTTCCCCTCAACAATTGCAACCGGCATACCGCTTATCGGCTCTGTAAGCATATTTCCTGTATCAACAAGTGCATTTAAATTAACCTCTTTGCCGTTTACGCAGACTTTTATTTTTTTAACCTCTCTTAATGCTTTTTTGGCTTTAACATACAAAATACAGAATACTGTTATTGCCGAAACTAAAAGTGACAATAATAAATTTATGTACTTAACACCGCCAAAAATACTCTCACCCTTTAAATATACAAGCGCCATCAATGCACCGGAGCATATAAATGAAACTGCATAAAGCATTATAAGACAGTAAAAAAACTTTTTAAAACCAACCCTGCCTGTTGCAATAATCACCATCATGGCGGAAACCAAAAGCTTAAATGCACCGTTATTTAAAGGCTTCCCCCAAGAAAGATACACTGCTATACCGTAAAACGCACCAATAAGACCCGATATTAAAATCCTTAAAAATTTTACTTTTAAACCGGAAAGCCTTATACAAAGTAATAATATAACAGAATTAACCGTAAAGTTAACAAAAAACAGAATGTCAAGATACACAGTCAATCTGACCACCTCTAAATAAATTATATTACGGCTGATATAAAAATTATGTAAAATTTTGATGTATAAAAAATATTTCCCGTACTTGAAATAAAAGCACAGTGCAAAGTCAATCAATTGCACATAATTCGTATTCAAAAAATCATTTTAAATATTTTTCTTAATATTTGATTTAATTCGTGTTATAATAAATTTGCTCAACAAATAAATATATAGGCTGATATGTTATCTTTTTCTTTAGGGGTATATTATACCCTTTTTAGTGAACCATAACTCCGATAATAATTGTAAAAAATGCAAATTCTGGAGTTATAGTTTATCGGATAGCATATTCTATATATTTGTTGAGCGACAAATAGAGTTTGCGTTTTTTGTGCGCCGGACTCTGTTTGGCGCACTTTTTTTATGCAAGGTATTCCCTCAATTGCGTTAATAGTTTATAACAAAAATCCGCCAAAATGACGGATTTTTGTTATAAACAGATTGATTTTAGCTGTTTTTTGTGTTAATATATACATGGATGTAAAATATTACATCCGCACAATTTAATACATCACACAGAGTGTCGGCTATACTGCAAAGGTCTTTTATAGGCAAGGTTTAGCCGGTGGAAAGGGAACGGGGTGAGAATCCCCGACGATAACTGTCGGTGTATGTGCCGAAGCTTATGCATCCGTTAACGAAAGTTAGTCATTGGGAAACTGAGAAGGCAGGATGTATAAATGCAGATTTTATTATCTATATGGCATAAGTCACAAGACCTGCTTTGATATTATTCCGCAAATGCAAATATGCACAGGAGTAATGTTTTCGGTTACGGGCGCTGATATTTTCAGGGCTTGGTATTTGTGCGTGTACCCGAATTGTGATTTGTCACAGAAAAAGTCAGCTGTGGTAATTTTAAAACAAAATTGCCACAGTTTTTTTGTTGCCTGTGGCAGAGCATGGGAGGTGTAGAATAAAGCAACAAAAGCTTTAAAAATTGACTTTTGAACGAGAGGATGAATTAAATTGAAAACAAAAAGATTTTTATGCTTAGTATTAACAGCTTTAATGATTATAAGCTCTGTACAAATATGTGTTTTTGCAGATGACAGCGATACACAGCCAACGGTTTTTGAAACAATCAGCGGCGGTATTGGCTCATGTGAAGATTATATTAATGCAGAGCTTTCAGAACTTAGTAATAACTATGGTGTCGGCTACAACTGCGAATGGTATATTATAACTATGCTCCGTGCGGGTAAAGAGATAAATAGCGGTATATTAGAAAATTATTATATTTCGGTTGCTGATACTGTAAGCGGATGGGATATAACACAAAAGCCTACAGATGTGGCAAGAGTAATGCTTGCATTAAAGCTTCTGGGTAAAGATATATTAAATGTAAACGGTGTAAATTTAGCAGAACTTATTTACAACAATCAAAAGCTTACAGATAGCTCAAACGAGCTTATTTATGCCCTTTTAGCTTTGGATAGTGCCGATATTGAAATACCTATTGATGCACTTTGGAGCAGAGAATTAATTATAGAAAGCCTTTTAACATATCAGTTGGCAAGCGGAGGTTTTGGACTATACGACAGCGAAACTGCTGATATTGATATAACTGCAATGTGCTTGCAGGCTTTAGCACCCTACTGTGATAATGAAAATGTACAAACAGCAATTGAAAGTGCAATTGTATTTTTAAAAAGTGAAATTTCACCCGAATACAAATATAATTACAATGTAAATACAACGGCACAGGTGCTTATAGCACTTTCATCACTTAATATTGACGTAACAAGTCCTGATAATGGATTTGGCGATTTAAATGCCAATATAATAACAGCGATTGAGGCATACCGGAATTCAGACGGTTTGGGATATACTTACGAGGAAACCGCAAACACATTAGCAACAATACAG
>JAZSPJ010000067.1:0-3624 GCA_045537365.1 Clostridia bacterium | reverse complement strand
CGCTTGGCCTCCGACTTATGTGGCAAACGCTCACAGCGGTGCAACCAAATACAGCGATGTGGTTGAAAATCACTGGGCAAACGGCTTTATTAATGTAGCAACCGACCAGGGTATGGTTGAGGGTGACGATGTAGGCACATTCCGTCCTGACAGCCAGATTAAATACTCCGAGGCAGTTGCAATAATGGTAAGAGCACTCGGCTATGAGCCACAGGCAGAGGCAAAAGGCGGTTATCCGTCAGGTTACCTTGTAACAGGTTCATCGATTGGCCTTACAAAAGATGTAAAAGCAAGCGGTAATGACCTTATTACAAGAGGTATGATTGCTAAAATGGCATACAATGCTCTTACAATCAATATGATGGAGCAAACAGGCTTCGGCTCAGATGTAAGCTTTGAAGTAGTAGATAAAACATTACTCGAAGATGTACTTGATGTTACACTTGTAAGCGGTACAGTTCAGGCAGTAGGTTCATCTGCGCTTAACGGCACATCAAGCCTTGACAACGAGGAAATCATGATAAACGATAAAGTTTATAAAATCGGCGATGCTGATGTTCGTTCAATCCTCGGTTTTTATGTAGACGCATATATCAGACAGGATGCGAAAACCAAACAGAATGTATTGCTTTTAGCATTACCTGTTGAAAATATGAACAGCTCAATTACAGTATACAGCGATAATATAGACAGCATTGTTAATACAGAAACAGAAAAATCGCTTTACTACTGGAAAGATATAGAGAAAGATTCTAAAACAACAAAGGTAAGCATATCCGATAAAGCTTATGTTGTTTATAACGGCAAAGCATCTACCTTTGAGGATTTTAAAGCAATAAATCAGGGTTCAATCACCTTGCTTGATTCTGATAAGAACGGAACTTACGATGTAGTATTTGTAAATGAAACAGTTAACTACGTTGTAGAGGAAGTTTCAACAAACACAAATAAGCTTGTAGATAAATACGGCAACAAAACATTAATTCTTGATAAAGAGGATACAAATATGAACTTCCGTCTTGAAAAAGGCAATGAGAAATTAGAGCTTGCCGACCTTAAGGAATGGGATGTTGTAACCTTTACTATCAGTAAGGATGAGAAATTATTATACGGTGTTGTTACAACTGAATCTGTAACAGGTACTGTAACCGAGAAAGACGATGAAAAAGTATTTATAAACGGCAAGGGCTATATGGTTGCGTCGAACTATAAAGAGAAAATCGACCTTCTTGATGAGGCTACCTTCTACCTTGATGTTGAGGGCAAAATCGCAGCAGCGGATTATGAAAACACATTAAGCTCCAACTACGCATACCTTGCAGACCTTGGTATGTCATCAGGTATCGACAAAACTTTAGAGCTTAAGGTATTTACTAAAGACGGTGAAACCGTAACTCATAAAATATCTAAAAAAGTTAAGGTTAACGAAAAATCCAACTTAACCGCTGAAGAAGCACACGAAGCCCTTAAAGCTAATAAAGGTCAGCTTATAACATTTGACCTTAATGCAGACGGAGATGTTTATAAAATCAACACCTATAAAGAGGGTGCGTCAATTAACGAGGACGAATTTAAGCTTAACTTAAACGAAAAAGAAGTTGTTTACAAATCAGCTTCGGGTAAGCTTGTAGGTAAAGATATGAGCGTTAATGTAACCGACAGCACTGTGGTATTTGATATTCCATCTGACGCTAAGGATACAAACGATTATTCTATAAGAAATAAAAGCTTCTTTACAAACGATGACAAATACGATGTATTGGTATTCGATGTAACAGAGGATTATAATGCAAAAGCTATTATCGTAACAAACTCAACAGGTAATGCCAACGAGGAAAGTCAGATAGCAGTTGTTGATAAAATTACCCAGACAAGAAACGATAACGGCGAGGACGTAGAAAGACTTTACGCATATCAGGGCGGTGAGTATGTACAGATATTCACAAGTGAATCAGGCATACTCCAAAAAACGCAGGGCGATAAAAAAGTATCTCTTAAACAGGGTGATATAATTCAGTACAAAACAAACGCTTCAGGCGAGATTGACTCAATATCCGTTCTCTTTGATATAGCTGATAAGGCTACTGAAAAAGAAGTTAACCATTCTGATAAAATGACCACTGTATACGGTAAGGTTGTTAAAAAGTTTGCAAGCTCCTTTAATATTCAGGTTGCAGACGGCGCAACACACAACTACGCAATCGGCGATGCAGTTATTTACAGAGTAGATACAACAAAAACTACAAAGCAGGTAACTGTGGGCGATTCATCAGATATATCCAAGTTTGATGAGGTTAACAATGAAAGAGTGTTTGTAAGAATTTACGACAATGTTGTTAAAGAGATTGTAGTTATAAAATAATCTTAATACAGACAAAACCTCGGATTACTCCGAGGTTTTGTTACATATTAAAAAAATTAAAATATTAACCGTAAATTTTATCGTTATTAAACTTATCTATTACTTCAATATCATTTTTATTTGTATTTGAAAGAAGCCATTTGAATACTTCGGGATTTGAATAAGCATATATCCATGAACCATGATCTACATCGGGTAATATGGTAAGCCTTGCACAACCGCCGTATTTATTTACGGCATTAACCATTTTTTCGGACTCTTCTTTTAATACAATATTATCTTTTTCACCGTGAAAAGCCCATACCGGCACATTTACAAGCATATATGCATTCCAGTACATACCCCCGCCGCAAATAGGCACAATTCCGGCAAATACATCAGGCATACTCATCGCCAATTGCCATGTGCCATATCCTCCCATACTTGCTCCCATTAAATAAATTCTGTCCTTGTCAGCAAAATCCTCATTGCATATTTTTACTGTAAATGCTTTTAGCTGTTCAAACATATCAAACCAGCTATTATATGTGCACAGCGGTGCAACAAGAACAAACGGAAAATCGTCGTATTTTTCAAGGTATTCAAAAAACTGGTTATCCATTAGTTTTTCAATGTTGTTACCCCGTGTACCGGACCCATGCAAAAACATTATTACAGGATACTTTTTTCCCTCGGTAAATCCATCAGGATAGCCGACAACACAATCTATATTGTTATATATGCATACTTTTTTTATCATAATTTATAGCTCCATAATATAGTTTTTTATTTATTTTAACACTTAATTATTGATTTGTAAATATATTTAGTATATTTTTATAAATTTTGCAAATATTAACACAGGGTGATAAATATGGGTTTTATATATGCAATTATTGCAGGTGCGGCAATGAGCATACAGGGTGTTGCAAATTCAAGGCTCGGCGATAAAACGGGCTTGTTTGAGGCAAATACCTTTGTACAGGGTACTGCATTCATACTTTCGCTGATTATTATGTTTATATGGGGACAGGGCGATATTAAAAATCTAATATCAGCAAAGCCGTATACCTGGTTTGGCGGTGCAATAGGCGTACTTATAACAGTAACGGTTATGCTCTCGATAAAAAATTTAAATCCACAGCTTGCAATATCTGCAATACTAATATCACAGCTTGCAGTTGCAACAATAATTGATGCTTTTGGTATAATGGATACTCCAAAAGCACCATTGACTTTTTATAAAATTGCAGGCTTATGTTTAATGATTGCGGGTGTTATAT
>JAZSPJ010000105.1:0-2351 GCA_045537365.1 Clostridia bacterium | reverse complement strand
CTCTTTCCGCCACAACTCCCGTAAGTTCCAAAAGCCTGTCCGCAAGCGTACTCTTGCCGTGATCTATATGGGCAATTATGCAAAAATTTCGAATTTTGTCCTGATATCCAGCCATATTTACCTCCAAAATAATCTGTCCGTACCATATATAAAATTAAGTGTCATAAAATCCAGACTATATATACTAAATTATTATAACACACATCGTATGTAAATTTCAAATATTTTCTTGACTAAAACAAAAAAATTATATATACTATACCAAAGCATGAGTTTTTCATACATTAGCACGAGGTGAAAAATATGAAAAGCATTACAATTACTCCCTCCAAACTAAACGGAAGAGTAGAGATACCATCGTCAAAGTCACTGTGCCACAGAGCCATAATATGTGCAGCACTTGCAAAAGGCAAGTCAAGGCTTACCAATATAGCCGATTCTGACGATATACAGGCAACTCTAAACGCCGTAAGGGCACTTGGTGCGGAAGTAAATAATGTAGGAAACGGAACATATACCATTGACGGTACAAATACCTTTTCAAAAACAGATACAGTTAAAATAGACTGCAAAGGAAGCGGAACTACTTTGCGTTTTTTAATTCCTCTGGCTTTTGCGAATAAAACAGATGTAATATTCACAGGCAGAGAGCGAATTGCAAAACGCTCTTTAAAAACATATACTGAATTATTTGACAAATGCGGTGCAAGCTACGTTGCAAGCAACAACTTGTCTTTGCCGATAACAATAAAAGACGGCAATTTAAGTGGTGGGATTATTGAACTTTCTTCCAATATAAACAGTCAGTTTTTAAGCGGGCTTCTTTTGGCGTTGCCAATTTTACAGTACGATACCGAAATTCGTTTGTCTGCGCCTATAAAATCAAAAGGTTATATTGATATGACAATAAATATGCTTGCTAAATTCGGGATAAAAATAAGCAATTACAAGTATATGGTCTTTAAAATACACGGCTTTCAAAAGTATAAACCCTTTGATTATAATGCAGAAGGCGACTTTTCTCACGCTGCATTTTACCTTGCAGCAGGGGCTTTGGGTAATTTTATTGTTTGCAGCGGACTTGATGTTGACTCTATGCAAACAGACAGAAAAATTATAGACATTATTGAAAAAATGAATGGAAAAATCGTTGTTGAAAAAGGCTGTATTGCCGCAGTACCAACTCTGCTCAAAGGTACAACCGTAAACATTGGCGATTGCCCGGACCTTCTGCCGGCAGTTGTTTTAATGGCAACCTTTGCACAGGGAGAAACTACAATTACAGGAATTGACAACGAAAAAGACCGAATAAGCAATATTACCGACCAGTTAAACTCTATTGGTGCAACAATAATTGAACAGTCAGACAAGCTTATTATTGAAGGTGTAGACTCTGTATCAGGAGGCACGGCAAACACATGCTCCGACCACAGAATTGCTATGGCTCTTGCCATTGCATCTACATGCAGTGACAACATTGTATACATCGAAGACAGTGAATGTGTAAATAAATCCTATCCTCTGTTTTGGAAACATTTTAACTCTCTTGGCGGAACGACAGATGAATGGATTATGAAAGAAAATAACTAAAAAAGTCGAAAACTTAAATAGTTTTCGACTTTTCGTTTTTTTCTGCAATACGTTTTTTCCTTTTTTTTCTTGCTTTTTCGCTGTTGGAGCGTAATTTGTTTGTATAATACTGCTCGTCAGAACTATCAGCAGTATACATCATATATTTTGCAGTGTATCTGCCGTCCTTTTCTCTTTTAAATTTAAGTTTGCCGGAGAATATACCATGTTGATTGCATCTGCCGAGTGTAAAGAATCTGTCCCCGCTTTGCTTTATCCATGGCTTTTGCCCGCTTAAAACCTCATCACAGTACGGGCAACGCAGATTTTTAATCTTTTTATGTGCAAATGCGCTTTGCTTGCTTACACAGTTATATACAATTTTATAGCTTCCGCATGCAACACGTTTAAGACCGCTAAGCTCTGCACTGTCGGAATATTCCGATACACCCTTTAAAATATCAAGGTGTCTGCAAAGCATAGATGTATACATAGCGTCATTTATGGCAGTGTGTGTTTCCAAAACAAGAGGAATCCCATAACTTTCTGCCGCCTTTTCAAGAGATACCTGCCTGCTTTCATCATCATTTTGCATGGCATATATAACTTGAAGATTTATCCATTTGCCCATCCATGATGTATCCATTTTATGAATAAGCAAATTTTGCATCATTATTCTGGAATCATCAACACCCCATGTTAAGAACATATGCTCGCTTCCGCACCATGATATAAATTTTTTCATCACAGCGGAAAAATCCTTACCGCTATTTAACTGTTTT
>JAZSPJ010000028.1:0-31265 GCA_045537365.1 Clostridia bacterium | reverse complement strand
CTTGCTCCTTCCGAAAAACCAACCGAGATGTTTCGACTATCAAAGCCTTCCCCTTGTAATGCCCTCCTTGCCTAAAGGAGGGGGGACCGCTTTAGCGGTGGGGGGATTCAGAAGGTGGGTTGCGGAGCAACTCGGATGAGGTGTAGATTGCGGCAGCAATCGTAATCTGATACTAATGATAATGAAACGGATTTTTTAAAATCCTACACCTCACCACCGCCTGACGGCGGAGCCTCCCCTCAAGGGGAAGCCTTATAAACCCAAAAACAAATCTGACGGCTGAGGCAAAAAAAATAAAACCCTTGCCTCGCCCGTCCTCCCTTAATTTATTAAGGGAAACAGCAAAATCCAAAAGAAAGGATGGAGTGAATAATTGAAACAGTTTAAAAAAATAACATCTTTAGTTTTAGCCGTTTGCTTAATAGCGGCATTTGAAGCACCGCTTATGGTAAGTGCTGAAGAATACCCCGTATCAAAAACGGAGCTTGTAAATGTGGCAGAGAATAAGCCAATTACAGCAAGCGATATACACGCAGTACCCGAAATACCGATTACACATCTTGTAGATGGCGAAAGAGGTACATGGATGCAGTCGGAATGCGGCCCTGACAGAGCGGCAAGCGAGGTGCTTACAGTTGACCTTTTAAGACGATGCAAAATAGAGCTTGTTGAGCTTTACGACCGCTATGATTTAGACTACCCAAGCGGCAGACAGTATATTGAAATAGTTGGCGCAAACAAAGCCGACTTAAGCGACGGCGTTGTGCTTGGCTCACTTGGCGCACAGGACGATACCCTGTTCCCGCACGGAGGAAAGCTTTCGTTTGAGCTTGACGGTAAAAAAGCATACAGATATGTAGCACTTAAGCGTACTGGCGGAGGCGACTATATGTATGGCGAGTTTAGAGTATGGGCAAAGCAAACTGTAACCGATATTGCAAGAGGTATTACAAACGATAGTGTTATATCAGATGCACTTAACGACAGTAACCACTGGATATACGATTTTGGCACACCCGAAAATATGTTTGATGGTTCATCCTCGGGCGACTGGATTGAGGATGGTAATGCATATCGTTATATGAGAATTGATTTAGGCCGTGAGTACAACATTGGTATGATAGAAATGACGGGAAGAGATTACAGCGGTAGCGGTTCAATAGACAACGAGTGGGCAAGAAAATACATTAATCTGTATGTTACCAATAACGATAGTACAGATAATACTATTTATGACCCATATTCAAAGCCGGACGATAACGAACTTGCAGAGCTTGGCTTTAAAAGGATTGTAAAGCTTGGTCCTGCTGCTGTTATAGATTGCGAGAACCCGTTCCCGGCATACTTTGTACCGTCAGGTAGTGAGGAAACTTACGGTAACGCAGGTAGCTTCCAGGCAACAGTAGACGATACAATGTCGGCACGCTACCTTGTATATAAAACAACACTTGAGGTTGGTACGGGCTTATCGTCATTAAGAGCTTATGTAGTTCATCCTGAAGTACTGGGTGGCGAATTTGCTACAGATACTATTACCGTTAACTTTACCGACGAGATGGATACATCAACCTTTAATGAGGATAATATTAAGGTTTATGTAGACGATGTTAAGAAAACACCGGTAATATACTACGATGATGATTACACCTTAAAGCTTCAGCTTGACAAAGCATATTTTGATGCAACTATAAAGGTTGTACTTTCAAATGATATATTAAATCAAAAAAATGTAGGTCTTTTAAACCCTGAAACAGTTACACTTTTGGCACCACCTGCAATTGAAATTAAGGACTTTGCATTTACTGCAGATGCTTTGGCAGAGGGCGCAGCAATAGATGCCCTTGCAGGCACTCCCGAGGCAGGTGTAAGAGCAACCCTTAAAAACCACATGCCGGAGGGTAGCGAAAAAGCTGTTATGTTTATTATGGCATTTGACGAGAATAACACCCTTATTGGTATAGACGAATATAGCAATACAATTGATGCCGGCAATGAAGTTCCATTTATATGCGGACTTGATTTTAACGGCGAAACACCCGCAAGGCTTACAGCCTTTATATGGAGGGATTACGGTTTAATGAAGCCATGGATGGCATCTAAAACCATAAAACAAGCTCCACCGGAACCACCGGCGGAAGCAGAATAAATAAATTATTTAAGGAGCGAAAATTTATGTTTAAAAATGGTAAGAAAACTCTTTCATTTTTACTGGCAATTGCAATGATAGCAACTTTAATTCCTGCTAATATTGCATTTGCATCAACGGCTGAAAAAGGAACAGCACTTGCAGATAGAAGCGGCATAGAAACTGATATCCGCTTTGCATTATTCGGCGATACTCATGTAACCGCTTTCCCTGATGCTGATTCAGACTGGACATCACCATCTGTTGCATTAGACGGCATTATGGATGCATATAAAACCATCGATGCTAATATGGATGCTTTTGTAATGCCCGGCGATGTTATATACAATGTACAACCATCATTAGAAAAAACTACTGATGATGTAGTTAAGTATAATGCAGTACTTGCAGAAATTAACGAGGAATTTCCAACTGCATCAACTTATGAAGCAGAAGGCAAAACAGCAAACATAATTTGGTCAATGGGTAACCACGAAATTACCCTTGGTGCAAATAAAGGCACTGCTACAACAGGCTTTACAGCCGGCACATGGGAGCAGGAGGTTGCCGATAACCATGCTAAATATGAAGAGGCACTTAAAAGAAAACCTATTGATACATACACAGTTAACGGATATACATTTGTAACATCAGCACCTTACGATTATTTAAACAACTATGTAAATCCAAACGATAAAACTGTTATGTCAGCTTACGAAACAACTATAAAAGGCTACCTCGAAGCTGCACTTAATGCAGACCCTGCAAAGCCTGTATTCTACTTACAGCATGAGGCAATAGATGCTACAAATATTGCAAGTAACTCAACTATTCCAACTCGCAACTCGGCAGAGTTCCGTGAGTTTGTAGTAAACAACCCAAGAATTATAACATTAAGCGGTCACAGCCATTATGCAGCAAACGACCCACGCACATTCCTGCAGTTAGATAATGGCTCAACACATATTAACATTCCTGCAACAAGAGGTTCGGCAGGCACTTATGGTACAACAAAGGATTCTGTTACCGATAATGCTATTGCAACACAGGGTATGCTTGTTGAGGTAACAGGTGCAGTGGTTACAGTTCGTGCTTTTGATTATGTAGATAAAAAATACATTGGCGAGCCTTATGTATTTACAGCAGGCGCAGCAGCTAAAACAGAATATACAAAAGCCGGCAGAGAAGCTGCAAAAACAAGCGAGGTTAATAAAGCTTATTTTGAAAGCGGCGCTGCTATCACAGTAAGTAATATTAAAGCAAATTCTGCAAAAATATCCTTCCCCGAAGGTAAAAAAGACGGTGAATCTGCTACAGGTTTGCACGACGATTATGTACATTATTACAGAGTAAGCGTTGCAAACAAAGCAACAGGTAATGTTGTAAAATCATATTCAATGCTTGGTAGTTACCATATTAATTCAACCGATAAGGTTAATTATTCCGATAGTAAATATCCTGCATTAAGAAAAAGCCTTGACCGTGAGCTTTCAGTTGATGGTCTTTTAAGAAATACAACTTATACAGTAACGGTAACACCTGAATCTGCTCTTGGTCAGCAGGGTACACCACTTACAGTTGATTTTACCACTAGTGCAGATAAAACAGCTGCAGAGCTTGCACTCACAACAAAGAAAACAGTAAATGTAGCAGAGGGAAAAACAGTAACCGGTACTATTGGCGATGCTTCACAAAAAGCAGCATTTGTAAATGGTAATAAACCTACAACTGTACCCGGTGATGTTTATGATACATTTGCAAAGGATAGCTATATTACAGTTGACCTTGGCAAACAGTATGCGGTAAATAAGGTTGTACTTACAGTTCCGGGCGGCTCAAATAATGCAAAACAGAATTATAAGCTTGAAATTTCAACCGATCCCGACTTCCCGAACGATGCAACCAAAACCAAGCTTCTTAGCGAAAGAGGCGGTGTTGCTAATATGTCCGAAGCAACAGAGTTTGTTGACGGTACAACACTTACAGCAGTGCTTGACGGCACAAAATCATACAGATATGTAAGATATTCCAAAACTGCTGAACAATACAGCTATTTAAGTGAGCTTGAGGTTTATGCAGATGAATATTTAACAGATGTTACAAAAAATGCAACAGCAACAGCATCAGAAAGTTGGGGGGCTACAACTCCTCCAAGCAAAGTACTTGACGGTAAAGTTACCGAAAGTAATTCATGGTGGTCAGGCTGGAACTCAAAATATAACTGGCTCCAGATAGATTTAGGTGCATCACTCCCTGTAAGTATGATTCAGGTAGATGCAGGTCCCGATGAAGGCGCAGATAACTTTACAGATGCTGCTTCACAGGAAAAATGGCGTGTTTACGGCAGTAATACAGTTGCTACCCAGTCTGAACTTTTAGATAGCACAACAATTACTGCAGAGGGCTATGATTTGCTTGCATATACAGGATTTATTCCTTATTATGATCCTGAAGGACCTGTACATTCACTTAACAAAGGCTCTTCAGCTACATCAAGCGATACTGGTATTGCAAGAAGTGTATTTGACGGAACACCTTATCAGTACATTACACTTAAGCATGCAACAGACAGCTTTGTTGCTATAGGCGAGGTAACAATCTGGGCAATAAACCCAAGCATTAACAGTGCAGTTAAAACAAACGATGGTTTGTTACTTAATTTCTCTGAAATTATGGATGAAACAACCATTAATTCAGAAAATATTAAGTTCTATAATGCAAGCGGTGAAGAAATTACAGGCGTAGCATTTGAAACAACAGCCGACGGCTACAATGTAGCTGTTACAGGTGCAGATGATGCATTCAAAATGGAATTGTCTTATGCAGTAAAATCTAAAGCCGGTATGGAATTAGCAGGCGAACTTGTTAAATACTTTGAAAGCAATTTGGATTTATCAGGTAAACCTGTTATAGTTGAGGAAAATATAAATTTTGCTTTAAACAGAGTGGCAAAAGTAGATAAAACAAGCGAAACAGTTAATTGGAGCAACATTACCGATGGCAAAACATCAACACAAAACTCTGCACAAATTGCTAAAAATGGTGCTATTACAATTGACCTTGAAAAATCTTATAATATTAAAAAGATTGTTATAGATGTACCAAGCAACAGCCAGGGAAGACAGACATATAAAATCCAGGTGTCAAATGATCCTAACTTTGCAGATGGCACTACAAAAACACTTAAATCAAGAGGTGCTGTTTCAAAACTTTCTGAGACAACAGAATGGGTAAATGGCACAACACTTACAATTGAACTTGACGGTAGCGAATTTTACAGATATGTAAGATACCTCAATACAACAGGTTCAGCAGACGGCAAATATTTGTATATGAACGAATTTGAGGTATGGGCGGACAGAAACCTTATGGAAATTTCAAGAGGTGCATCTACTACAACAAATGCAGTATATTTAAATAATGATAATTATGCTTCAGATAAAGTAGTAGATGGCAAAAATACTGCTTCATCGAGTAATTATTTATCCGGTTGGAACGATGCATATAACTGGGTAAATATAGATCTTGGCGTTAAAGTGCCGGTTGTAAGAGTAGAGCTTGAATCGCCTTATGATGGTAATGGAGGCGCTGATTTTAATGCAAGAAGAGCATGGGGTGTATATGGAAGTAATATTGCCCCAAATGCTGATGATATAGCAACCGGAGTAACTAAGCAAAATTCTGGTTGTTATGAATTAACAGCTGATGGATATACAAAGCTTGGCAGAACAAATTACTTATACCCAAGTTACAATAGCGGCAATTTTGACGAAAAAGTATATTATACATTTAAAGAATGTGAGACGGCTCAATGGACTGTTCAGAATGGTATTTTAAGGCTTGACACATTCGGTCAATATCAACATATTATGCTTCACAGAGGTTTAACAGGAGCAGCAGTACTTGGTGAAGCAAGAGTATATACAATAGCTCCTAAAGCAGCTGCAAGATTAAATGGTAATACCATAACAGTTAATTTCTCTGAAAAAATATTCCCATCATATATGGTAAGCGATAACTTTACACTTTACGACAGCGAAAATAATTTAGTAGCTTATTCAAATGCAACAGCAGTAGATGATGACACATTTACATTTGATGTAGCTGATCTTACCCCGGGTGCTACTTATAAAGTTGTTGTAGATAAAGGCGTAAAATCTGTAACTAGCATGCCACTTAATATTGATAACGAAATTACAATTGTAGTACCTAATATTTCAACAACTGTAACAGTTAAGGCTACAGAAACCGATGAGGTTGCAACAGACTTTGTAGCAGGCACAGCTTATAACTTTGATGTAGCTGTTGCATCACCGTATGCAGCAGACGAACCTAATGTTAAAGTAGTAGTTGCACAGTACAATGGCGACCAGCTTGTAAAAGCAGAGCTTGCCGATATTACAGCAGTTGCTAATACTACAACCAATGCAGTTTTAACAAACTTTACTTATGCAGAGGGCAATACATTTAAAGTATTTGCTTGGAAAGCAAACTTTGATGAGCCATACTGCGCAGTAATTGAATTAGGTATACAGGAGTAACTTACAAATTAAATTAGTAATTGTAGGGTTTGGCGGTTTCTAACGAACCGTTAAAAACAAATGCGGAATGTCGCAAGCGCCATTCCCTACAATAATTTAAAGCTTTAAATAGTTACTACGAAGCTAAAAAACAAACAACTTTTCAGTCAAACCTAACGGTTTGACAGCTCCCATTGTACAAGGGAGCCTATATAACCCCTTAACCTTTTAAAAGGAGGCAAATATAAGTATGTTAAAAAAATGCATATCATTTTTACTTGCAATAGCAATGCTTGTAACATTTATACCTGCAAATGTTGCTTTTGCATCTACAACCGAACACGGCACACCTATTGCTGATCGCAGCAATGTAGATGTTGACATCCGTTTTGCTTTATTCGGTGATACACATGTAACAGTACAGCCTGTATGGACAACCGCCGAGGCTGCACTTTCCGAAGCAATGGCTGCATATAAAATAATTGATGCCGATATGGATGCTTTTGCAATGCCCGGCGATGTTATATTTAATGTTGACCCTGCATCAGAGCTTGCAAAAGACGATGAAGTTAAATATAAGGCAGTTCTTGACGAAATAAACAAAACTTTCCCAACTGCTTCTACCCAGAGCAACATTGTATGGGCAATGGGCAATCACGAAATCACACAGGGTGCTTATGCAAACTCTGTAACCGTGTTTGATAACGGCAATACATGGCAGGACGAGGTTGCCGATAACCTTGCAAGATACGAAAATGCACTCGATAGAAGCCCTATCGATAGCTACACAGTTAATGGATATACATTTGTAACGGCTGCACCTTACGATTATTTAAATAATTATGTAAATCCTGCAGATACAAGTGTTATGTCGGATAACGAAATTGCTATAAAAGCTTTACTTGAGGATGCACTTGAAGCTGATAGTACAAAACCTGTATTCTACTTACAGCACGAGGGCATAGATGCAACCACAATAGCAAGCAATTCAACTATTCCCACACGCAACTCTGAAGCATTTCGTAATTTTGTATTATCAAATCCCCGTATTGTTACATTAACAGGTCACTATCACTATGCGGCTAACGATCCAAGAACAATACTTCAGATGGATAACGGCTCAACTCATATAACCGTTCCTGCAACAAAGGGTTCATCTGCTGCTTATAGCTGCACAAAGGATTCTGTTACCGATAACGCAAGCGCTACACAGGCTATGCTTGTTGAGGTAAATGGTGCAGAGGTTACAGTACGCCGTTTCGATTATGTAGATAAAAAATACATTGGCGAGCCTTATGTATTTACAGCAGGCGCTCCTGCAGTAGCAGCTTATACAAAAGCAGGCAGAGAGGCTGCTAAAACATCCGAGGTTAACAAACCTTACTTTGATGCGGATGATAAAATTACTGTAAGTGATATTAAATCAAACACAGTAAAAATCAGCTTCCCTGAAGGTAAAAAGGACGGCGAGTCTGCCGATGGCTTGCAGGATAGTTACATCCACTATTACAGAGTTAAAGTAACCGATAAAGAAACAGGTTCGGTTGTTAAATCTTACAATATGCTCGGCAACTATTTTATTAATAGTGTAGATACAGTAAATTATGCCGATCCTAAATACCCTGCTATAAGAAAAACTCTCGATCGTGAGCTTTCAATTACAGGTCTTTCCAGAAATACCGAGTATACTGTAACAGTTACTCCTGAATCGGCACTCGGTCAGCAGGGCACAGCACTTACAGCAGATTTTGTTACAAGTGCCGATAAAACCGATTTCGACCTGGCTTTAACAACAAAGGTAGAGAATAAAAATGTTGCTTTAGGCAAAAAAGCTACAGCCGAGCTTCAAAATGGTTCAACTGTAGAATGGTCAAGAGTTACCGATGGCGACGAAACCACAAGAGATGAAGAAACCATTGTAGATAACGGCTCTATTACATTAGACCTTGGCAGACGCTACAACATTAAGCAAATTATACTTGATGTTCCTTTAGATAGCCAGGCAAAACAGCTCTTTAAGCTTCAGGTTTCAAACGATGCCGAATTTGCCGATAGCACAACAAAAACCATATATGAGGTTGGCGGCCTTGCAGATGTTGATAATGCACCCGGTTATGAAAACGGCACAGCACTTAACATAAACCTTGGCGGTAATGCCGGATATAGATATGTAAGGTATTTAAATACTTCATATACCGAAACGGGTAAATATATGCATATTAACGAGCTTAAAGTTATAGCCGACGAATATGCTACCGATGTATCAAAATATGCTAAAGCCACAGCATCTCAATACTATACAGGTCACGATGCATCAAAGGTACTCGATGGTGTTGTATCTGAGGAAAGCTCCTGGTGGTCCGACTGGAACGGAGCTTATAACTGGCTTCAGATTGACCTTCAGAAATCACTTCCTGTAAGCGCAATTCAGGTAGATGCAGGTCCTGATGATGATGCTCCAAACTTTGATCCTACAAACGCAAGATTTATGTGGTATGTATATGGCAGTAACACAGTAGCAAGCGATGCAGATAAACTTGATGCAGATAAAATAACTGCAGATGGTTATACCCAGTTGGCTTATGCTACATATTTGCCAGCATATAAAGAAAATGGCACTGTTTATTCGTTAAACGGCGATTATCCTGTAGATATTGAAGGTATAGCAAAAAGTGATTTCGACGGCACGCAGTACCGCTACATTACACTTAAGCACGCAAATCCGAATATGGCAGCAATTGCCGATGTTAAAATTTGGGCAACAAACCCTGTACTTAACGGAGTAGAAAAAACTGATGCTGGCTTAAAGCTTTCATTCTCTGACCCAATGCTCGCATCAACAATTAACGCAAATACCGTAAAACTTTACGATGGTAACGGCGTTTTAATAGAAAATGCAGAGTATAGCTTATCAGAAGATGGCTACGATGTATTTGTTACAGGCGCAAACGATGCTATAAAAGTAGAGCTTACCTATGCAGTAGAGGCTCAAAACGGTATGGATTTAGCAGGCGAGCTTGTAAGCTACTTTGAAAGCAATACCGACTTTACAGGTAAACCTATAGTAACACAAAAAGGTGTAAATGTTTCAAAGGGCAAAAAGGTAACAACACTTAATACTCAGCTTACCGACGGCTCAACAACATGGGATGTTATAGTAGACGGCGACGAAAGCACAGGTGTTTACACATATACAAATATCGATGCAAGCGGCAATACTGTAGATGTACCTTCACACATTACAGTTGACCTTGGCGCAAGATACGATATTAAGAAAATTGAGTTTAAAGTTCGTCCGCAAAGCCAGGCTAAACAGCTTTTCGATATTCAGCTTTCAAACGATGTAAGCTTTAACGATTTTGAAACTGTTTATTCTGTAGCAGGACTTGCAGATGTTGATGCAAGTGAGGACTTTGTTGACAATAAGCTTACATTAAACCTTGAAAATAAGGGTTACAGATATGTAAGAATTAACAGAAAACAGTATGCTTATATGACAATTGATGAGCTTTCAGTTTATGCCGATATTAATATGATGGAAGTTACAAGCGGCATTAAAGCAACTGCAAGCAACACATTCCAGGGCTACGATACACTTTACTTAACCGATGGTGTTAACTCCGAGGAGTCAAAAGGTTGGGCATCAGGCTGGAACGATGCTTACGAGTGGGTTAACCTTGATTTGGGTGCAGCTGTTCCTCTTGCAAGAATAGAGCTTGAATCACCGTACAACGGTGCTGCAGACGGCGATTATAACGCAAGACGCTTCTGGAACATTTACGGCAGTAATGTTGCACCAAACGCTACCGATTTAAATACAACCACTCAATCTGGCGATAATCACCTGATTTCTGCCGAGGGTTATACATTACTCGATACTACCGATTACGGCTGTATGCCAAGCTACAATTACGGTAATTTTGACGAGCAGGTTTATTACTCAAGCGAAGAAACACGCCAGAACTGGAATTCGGGCAACTACGGCACAGGTCAGAACGGTATTTTGGCTGTTAATGTTTCGGGAGAATACAGATACTTAACACTTCAGAGAGGCTATGCAGGTTATGCTGCACTTGGTGAAATCAGAGCATATATTGCAGCACCTAAAGCTAACTCTGTATCTGTAAAAGACGATAAGGTTTATGTAAACTTCTCGGATAAAATGTTCCCGCACTATTTAACAAGCGACTATATTAAGCTTTACGATGCTGAAGGCACCGAGCTTACATATACAAACGGCAAAGCTGTAGATGCATATACATTTGCATTTACTGCCGACCTTGAAATGGGCACATCATATAAAGTAGTAGTAAATAAGGGTGTTAAAAATGTAAACAGCATTCCGCTTTCGATAGATAACGAGATTGTATTTAAAACACCCGAGCCAAAAATGGAATGTACTTATACATTAAATGTAGTTGAGGGTGTAGTAGATTTTGATGTTGTTGTTACATCAACATACCCAACTGATATACCTGTACATGCATATATTGCACAGTATGGTGAAGATGGTCTTAAAGCAATGAAACTGGCTAAATTTACAGCAGTTGCCAAAGATACATCTTATGCTCCTGTTGAGGGCATAAGCCATGCAGAGGGCGATACATACAAAGTGTATGTATGGAGAGCAAATAACCTTAAACCTATTTGCGTAAATTTTAAATAATTAATTGGTTCTGCTGTACGGCGCCTTTGCCGTACAGCAGGCTAAACAAAAAAGGAGGAGAGGCGATTAATGAAAAAGTTTACATCATTTCTTGTTGCAATGCTTTTAATTATAGGTACTATACCCACAGGCTTTGCAGAACCTGCACCTGTTATGCACGAGATTTATGTTGCAACAGATGGCAGCGATTCAAACAACGGCACAATAAGCTCTCCGTTCAAAACATTTGAGCGTGCTAAAGAAGAAGTAGAAAAACTCAATAAAAATATGACAGGGGATATAAACGTAATATTCCGTCAGGGCACATACCGCCCAAGCGATGTTATAGAGTTTACATCAAAGGACAGCGGTACAAACGGATATTATGTTAACTATAAATCCTATCCGGGCGAAACTGCCAAAATATCTGGCGGTATTAAAATAACCGGCTGGGAAAAACAAAAAAACAACCTTTGGGCTGTAAAGGTTGATAACATCGAATACGCACAGCAGTTATATGTTAACGGCAAGCGTGCCCGCCGCGCATCTAGTGAGGATTATATTGATATTGTCGATTTATTTAAAGATACCTCAACCGATTGCGCCGATGGTGTTGTAGTGCCCGACAGCAAGTATGCAAGCTATGAAAATATAAGTGATATGCAACTTCACTTTGCAAGAGGCTGGCGTGGCTACACAATTAATGTGGTTAAGGCTACTGCGTCGGGCGATAATACAAAGTTCTGGCTTTTGCAGCCATCATTTAAAGCTGCGCAGGGCTTAATAAGCACACCTTCGCACAGTGTTGCAAGCGGACACAACTTTATACTTGAAAATGCTTTTGAGGAGCTTGATGTTCCCGGCGAATTTTATTATAACAGAAAAACAAAAATGCTTTACTATTATCCACGCAGCGACGAGGATATGAAAACCGCCGATGTAGAGCTTGCGGTTAAAAACTTTTTGTTTAAATTTAACGGCGAAATAGACGATAAGGTAAAAAATATTACCTTTGACTCAATGGATTTTGCACATTTTACCTGGCACAGGCTTTCAAAGTACGGCCATATAGGCGACCAGGCACAGGATATGTTCCCTGATGACGAGGCTCCGTTTATTGAGCCGGGCTATACAATGGTGCCTGCCGCAATTCAAATTTTTCAGGCAGAAAAAATCAACTTTACAAACAGCCGTATATACGATATAGATTGTGTAGGTATAGGTCTTTACCTTGGCGTTGTAAATTGTAAATTCGAGGGCAATGCGTTCTTTGATTTGGGCGATAGTGCTATGAGTGTTGGTACAGCAGATTTTGCGTACAACAGTAAGGATACCGACGGTGTAAATGTTGCCGGCGGTAAAGAGGCAAAGGCAAGCAGTTGGGAAACCTACGCTTCGCCAAACAATGCCTGCGACGGAAACGGCGATACATTATGGAATCCGCCTTCAGCAGGACCGCACTGGTGGTCGGTAGACCTTGGCAAGCCTTATACAATTGACCGTATCGAAATCGACGACCGTCTTGATACTCCGTCTACTCCATCACAGCGTAGCAATATGGAGGTTATTGCATCAAACGATCCCGATTTTAAAAACTATAAGGTTATTGCATCACTTGGACCTCAGGCTTACCCTGCACTCGGCACGGGTATTATGAAGGTTAAATCAAACGAAAAGTTCCGTTATATAAGAGTTAATAAAAACGATTACTTCCTTATAACCGAAATAAGGGTTATATCAAAGGATATTGATAATAAATACAAGGGTGTGGAGCTTTGCCGAAACAACTCTATATCTAATAATGTAATTACAAGAATTGGTATTCACAACTACGGTGCGCCCGGTATACAGGCTTATTATACCGAGGGCACAGCTATTACACATAACCATATTTACGAGGTTCCTTATTCGGGCTTCTGTTCGGGTTGGGGCTGGACAAACTATCCCGACAACTTTGATTGCCGTGATCAGCGTTTAAATTACAATTTGCTTGAAAATCACATGCAAATCTGTTTCGACGGCGGCGGTATTTACCTTTTGGGCAATCAGCCAAATACAACACTTATAGGCAACCATTCAAGAGATCAGCATAATAACTTATCAGCTATTTATCTTGACTCGGGCAGTGAGCGTATCACTCTTAAAAACAATGTAACAGGTATTGCACCGTTCTCGTTTACTGTTGCTGCGGTTGGCTTAAATAACCTTTGGCAGGATAACTGGTCACGTGGTGTACACGATGTTCTTAACTACGATTTTAATAATATGATCGATAACAATGCCATTTATATACCCGGCAATGCACCGCTTGAGGCTGTTAAGGTTATGATGAACGCAGGTCTTGAAAAAGAGTATATGGGGCTTGAGGAAAAAGCAGGCGAAAATATGTGGCCTGTTCCAAGAAATCATTTAACCAACAATGCAGTTAAAGAAATTGAGTTTGGTCTTATGAACGATCAGAACTTTGCTTCACAGTACTTAAATTATTATATACATGCGGCACAGGAATGGCTTAAATTAGCAGAAGTAGGCGATGGACTTTGTCAGTATTCGCAAGAGGCTTGCGATGAGCTTCAGGTAGCTATTGATAAGGCTATCGATGCAACAGCAGTTGATGGCTTCAGCCGTCAGGATATATTAGATGCAAGATGGGAGTTTTTTGATGCCTGCGATAAATTCTGCGACAGCAAAAATTCATTCCCGCTTGACGAGCTTATAAAGATAGCTCAAACCGAGCTTGACAATGCAGTTATAGGTTCAAAAGAGGGTATGAGCCACATTAACGATTACAGTACTGTTGTAGATGCCATAAGAGAGGCAAAAGAGTTCCCTGACGGTGAGTTTACAAAGCAGTACCTTGAACAGAGCATTTTAAGCTTCAGGGCAAACAAGGTTAACCTTGATATTCACGATATCGAAGTACCCGACCAGAACGGAAGTGTGGTTATAGATAAAGAAAAACAAACCGCAATTGTACCTATTAAACAGATTGTGGATGTTACAAAGCTTATACCTGATATTAAGGTAAACGAGCAGGTCGTAATAACACCCGATCCAACACTTGCACAAGACTTTACAAACGGTGTTGAATATACACTTTCAACCGCCGACGGCGGAGCAAGCAAAAAATGGATGGTATATGCACAAAAACCAATTCCGTTTAACTCCGACGAGCCGTTCAGCTTAAAGGATGCTATAGCAGATAAAAACAACTGGAATATGTTCACTAATATGAACTGTTCAAACTATTTTGGTCAGATTTACGGCGATGTTGACATGGTATTCGATATGGAAATTGCATCCCGCGAGGCAAGCTATCCTTGCTTTATTATGAGAGGTCAGGATCCTGATAAAGACTTTACACAGGTTGGAAACGACTGTTATGTTATAGTATTTACACCTGGCTTTGTAGAGGTTTACCGCTTCAATGATGGTGTAAGAACACAGTTCTACGGTAATGTACCGGGCTGCAAAACAATATTTGGCGATATGATATCTACCGATGCATTTAATTTTGGCCAGGGTGTTAAAAACAAAATGGAGGTTACCTGCCGCAACGAAGGTAACGGTGTACGCCTTAAGATGGTTATAAACGGCGAAACCATTTACGATTTTGTAGATAATTACGAAGGCAAAATTATGGATCCGGGTTATATCGGTACAGTTTCACCGGCATCACCGGTAATATTATCAGCCGAGTAGGAGGGAAGATTTTGAAAAACAAATTTATAGCAACATTATTAATATGTATATTAGCAGTTACACAGTTTAGTGTTGCTTTGGCAGATGAGCCGAATTACGGTGCGGATGAGATGGTTAATTTATCAATTAACGAGCCTGCAACCGCATCAAGCGAATTTAGCGACGATAACGCTGCCGACAAAGCAAACGACGGTGTAAACGACAACCCAAGCTATACTTACTGGAAATCTGCCGACGGGGACGAAAGTCCCTGGTGGCAGGTTGATATGGCGCTTGGCTTTGAGGTTTCTAAAATAGAGCTCGAAGCAAGAAAAGGCGAGGTGGATGCAAGTGAGCGTTCAAACATTCGCATTGTGGGCGCTTTAAAAGAGGATTTTTCCGACAGTACAGTACTTTATGAGGGTGTAGATGATTTTGGCGAGGTGCTTACAGTTGAAGTATCTCCCGCAAAAAAAGTAAGATATATCAAGGTTGAAAAAACAGTCGTGGGCGCACTTTCAATCGGTGAGTTCAGGGTATGGGTTAAAAAGGCATCTATACTTCAGGGTGCGCAGTCTATTAATCCAAATTATATCCCACAGTCAACTGTAATTTCACAGGTTGAGGGCGCACCTACCGATATTTTGGGCACAGAGTATGAAAAAGCAGTTAATCTGCTTGCGGCGCTCGATATAATGAGCGGTTATCCTGACGGTACATTCAGACCTGACGATACTATTACAAGAGCAGAATTCTCTAAGGTTGCATCTAAGCTTTTAGCTTATGCAACTGCTCCCGGTGAGCCTACATTTACCGATGTTCCAAAAACACATTGGGCTTACGAGTATGTAGAAACTGCGGCTGCTGCAAATGTTGTAAACGGTACTGCAAAGGGCGTATTTTCACCCGAGGAAACCATTACAACACAGCAAACAGCAAAAATGCTTGTATCTATTTTAGGCTACCGCGAAATAGCAGAGCTTGAAGGCGGCTATCCAAGCGGCTATATGAAAATGGCAAACAAAATCAAGCTTTTTGAGGATACCTACATTACAAGCACAAATATAACAAGAGGTCAGATTGCAATGCTTGTTGCAAACGCTCTTGATATAGAGGTTTTAAATCCAAAAAGCTACGGCGACAGAGTTTCGGCTACAACCTACAAGGGCGAAACACTTTTATTTAAAAACCTCGGCATTGTAAAAACAAACGGTGTTGTTACTGCTGTAAAGGGTACATCACTTACAAATACTAATATTGAATATGACGAAAATTATATCGAAATCAACGGCAAAGCATTTAAATGCAATTTAAATACAACAAGCAATCTGCTTGGTTTGAGGGTTGATTACTATTACTACGATGCTAAAGCTGAGCCTTACGAAATAGTTGTTATAATTGATAACGATTATAATAAAGTGCTTGAGGTTTCAGCAGAAAATCTTGTAGCTGTAAAAGAAGGCGCTGTTACATACTTTGACGGCAATAAAGACAGAAACTTTAAGCTTTCGGAGGATTTGGATGTAGTATTTAACGGCTATGCTTTAAGAGCTTACGACTGGCAGGATTTAAAGGTTACCGACGGCGGTATCAAGCTTATAGATAACGATTTCGACTCCTATGCAGATGTATTAATTGCAAATCAGGTAGTTACAGGTGTTGTAAGCAGAGTAAGCGCAGATAAAATGATAATCGGTCTTGAAAACGGTATTGCTCCTTACGATTTTGACGAGAAGGACGATATAGTTACCGTTATTAATGCCGATACAGGTAAAATTATTGATTTTGCCGATATTGCAAAGGGTAATGTATTAACCGTTACCGAAAGCGTAAACACAACAGGTATAAAAAGATATGTTGTGTATGTATCTACAAACAATTTTGAAGGTACACTTACCTCGATAGGTCAGGATACACTTATACTCGACAGCACAGAGTATGACATAGCTCCTTGCTTTAATATGGGTGATGTTACCGTTGGATGCACAGGTACATTCTATATTGATATGTACGGCAGAGTTGCATTTTACGATGGTACAGCATCATCGGGCAAATACGGTATATTAAAAGGCGCAGGTGTTACACCGGGTATGGATGGCAAGCTTCAACTTAAAATCTTTACCGATGCAGGCACCTTTGAAACCTACTATGTTCACGAAAAAACATTTAAGCTTGACGGTATTAATTATACAGAAACTGCTGTAACCAATAATTACGAAGCGGCGATAGCAGCTTTGAAAGCAAGCGGATTGGTTGCAGGCGAAATTCCACAGCCTGTAAAATACAAATTAAATGGCGACGGTAAGGTTATATACCTTGATACAATCGGTGCAGGTGTTGAAACAGAAGCAGGATTAACACTAAGCTATCCGACAAAATCCCGTTACTATAAAAATACAGGTGTTATGACAATTTCTCCAACAGAAACAAGCTATACACCCGAAGAGTATCAGTTTGCCGTAACAAGCGATACAATACTTTATAAGCTTCCTGACGACCTTTCAAGTGAAAACGAATACGAGGTTATCAGCACAGCTTCAATGCAGTCCGATTCGTCATACACAATGTCGGGTTACGATGCCGAAAATAAAATTGTAAAGCTTTTACTTGCAACGGGCGATTTGTCGGGTGACGGTATTTCCTCCAACAGACTTTTTGTTGTAGATAAGGTTATGCCTGCACTTGATGAAAATGGCGAGGAAACCGTAAATGTTTACGGTATGTATAAAGGCGAAAGTGTAATGTTTAATTCACATGAAACCTGCGAGCAGGATTTGATGGAGTTAAAGCAGGGCGATATTATTACATTAAGGGCAACATCGGGCAAAGAAATAAAATCTTATACAAAGAGATTTTATGAGTCAAATATGCCGTCAGATGCTGCAGCAGTATCACCGGTTGATTCGCAGTATGGCGATCTTCACAGCGACATTTGCCTCATATATGGCTATGTAAACACATTTAAAGATGGTATTTTAACAATTAAATGTGAAAACATTTTGCCTGAACAGAATGGCACCCCAATTGCACTTACTTATCAGGATGTTGTTGTAAGCATTAATGCAAGCGAGTTTTATACAAGCGTATATGACAAGTCAGAAAAAAGGGTATATGCAGGCGATCCAAGCACTATTTTAGATGCTGAATCTGCGGGAGTTGATGCTGCAACTAAAGTTTTGGTACGCTTTACCTATCGTTCGGAATATGATTTAGTAATTTTTGATTGATTTTACAATAATTGAGGAGTACAGACTATGATGAAAAAAATAATCAGCATATTAGTATGCGTGCTTATGTTGGCATCAATGCTGTGTGTTAACGCAACAGAGACAGAGTCCAACTTTAAAAGCGTAGAAATTGAATATAAAAGAGCTGACTCAACAATTACCGTAAGCGGTACTGTAAAGTCAGTTGTAGATGAAGCAGAATTTGTTCGTTTAATGCTTCTTAAACCTGATTGTGATATAGAAAAGCTTACAAACGGTGAAATTCCGTTTGTAAGCTGGGCAGTATATGCAGATGAAACTGCAATGGTAAATAAGGCTTTTACTTTTAACACATTTAAAATAAGCGAAGACCTTACACCCGGCGATTACATTTTGCGTATAGCTTTTGCAAACGAGGTTTACATAAAATTAATTCCCGTTGCAACAGTTGCACAAACTATAACTGCTATTAACGGCGCAACAGATATTGCAACCGTTAAAAAATGCGTTGAGGATTATAACGATGTTTATGGTGTTGCAAACGGTAAAGACACCATTTTCGGTAAATTCTCAAACGAAAACAAAAACTATGTATACTCAAAAATGATAGGTGTTAATTATGAAACACAGGCTGATGTATACAAACAGTTTACAAATTACACATCACTTAAAAAGGTTGCTTTAGGCCCTTGGGGTGAGATTGGAGAGCTTCTTTCGGATAATGCAACGCTTCTTGAGCTTGATATGAGCATTTACAATGCACTCTCAACTGACAAAAAGGACAGAGTTTTAAAAGCTCTTTCAGGCAATCAGTATGCTAATCCCGAAGCACTCAACGCAGCGCTTCTAAAATACAGCCAAAATCCGCCTGAGCCAACTACAGGTCCGATTGGCGGTGGCGGCGGTGGCGGAGCTGCTCCATCTAAAGATGCCGAGGAAACCTCCACAGTAAGCTGGTCGGGTGAGAATGTAAATGTTCCCGATGCAAACGATAAGGACGAAGTTGCTTTTACTGACCTTGGAAATCACCAATGGGCAGTTGAGAGTATTAACAAGCTCTATGCAAAAGGCATTGTAAACGGTAAGGCAGACGGCATTTTTGCTCCTGAGGATAACGTAACCAGAGCAGAGGCTATAAAGCTTATTGTACTTGCTTTCGGCGGTGTAGAACAGGATGCAGAATGTAACTTTGCAGATGTAGACAAGGATTCCTGGATGTACACATATATTGCAACTGCATATAAACGCGGTATTATAAACGGTTATGAAGATGGCACAGCAGGCGCAAACAACAATATAACCAGAGAGGATTTCTCGGTTATGATTGCCCGTGCTGCTGAAGCTGCGGAGGTAACTATTTACAGTAAAAATACACAGGCAAGCTTTAACGATGCATCAGATATTTCCGATTATGCAAAGGATGCTGTTACAAAGCTTCAGATGGCAGGCATAATCAACGGCATGGAAGATAATACCTTTATGCCAAAATCACCGGCAACCCGTGCTCAGGCAGCTAAAATTATAGCCGGTTTAGTATAAATTTAAGGTGTGATTATGATTTTTAAACTTAAAAAAACTTTAGCAGTTTTAATATCACTAAACTTAATAACAGGCAGTCTGCTTCCGCTTTATGCGGGAGCAGAAGGCTCTGTGCCTGTTAATCCGAACCAAAAAACCGAGATTATCAATGTAGCGGAGGGTAAGCCTGTTACAGCAAGCGATATTCACGAAATTGAGGGGCATTTTCCATCTAATATTACTGATGGTGAAAGATGCACATATATGCTTTCGGAGTGTGGTGATGAAAGAGCTTCAAGTGAGGTTATTACAGTTGACCTATTGCGCAGATATAAGGTTACAAAGGTTGAGCTTTTTGACCGTTGGGATCTTGATATGGAAAGCGGAAGACAATATATAGATATTGTCGGCGCAAATAAAAGCGATTTAAGCGATGCGGTTGTGCTTGGCTCACTTGGCGAAAAAAATGACGGAATTTTTGCTCATCAAAGCTCATTTAAGGTTGATGTAAATGGTAATAATGCATACAGATACATTGCTGTAAAGCGTACCGGAGGCGGAAACTATCATTATGCCGAACTCAGGGTATGGGCAGAGCAAACCGTAACAAATATATCAAAAAATATTGAACTTCAGAATATTATCTGTGATAATTTATCTGACGATAGTCACTGGGTATATGATTTTGCCACTGCCGACAAAGCATTTGACGATAATCAGAAAACCACATGGATAGAGGAAGGTAACGCATACAGATACCTTCGTGCTGACCTTGGAAATGAATATAATATCGGTATGATTGAAATGTCGGGACGTGATTTTTCATCCGATAATCAGATAGACGATCCTTGGGGCAGAATGTATATCAATATGTACGGTACAAATTCAAATAACACATCAAGTAACATTTTTGATGCATTTTCCGCGCCCGAAAGTGACAGCGAGTTACTGGAAAAAGGTTTTAAAAAGCTTGCCCGTGTTACAACAAACGACGGCGGTGTAGAATATGCAATTGATAACGAAAAACCGTTTCCGTCAATATATGTTCCCGCGGGAACTGAAAGCGTAAACGGAAAAGCCGGAATGTTTCAGTCCACTTGTGACGATAGTGAAGCTTTCAGATACTTTATTATCAAAAAAACACAAGCAACAAGCATTTCGCTTTCAACAATTTCGCTTTATGTGGTAAATCCCATTGTAAACAGCTACGATATTATGCCCGACGGCATATATGTAAACTTCAGCGACGAGATGGATGAAGCATCTTTTAAAAATACAACCGTTATGCTTAAAAATGCCGACGGTACAGATACTAATGCGGATTTTGAACTTATAGATTCATATACTTTAAAAATAGATACTTCCGGGCTTGATGTGCATAATAAATATACACTAGAGCTTGATAAAAGTATTAAGAATGTAAAAAATGTAACATTAGCTGATAATTGTGTTGAAGTCTTTGATACTCTTAAAACCTTATCATCCGAAGGCTTTAAAGTTTATGGTACGGCTGATTGTACAGGTGACGAAATAAGAAGCTTTCATTATCTTGATAATGTATCAGCAAAGGTAAATATTAAAAACAACAGCACAAAGGATAAGTCGGTAGGCTTGTTTTTAGCACTGTATTCGTCAAACGGAAATCTTATAGATGTAACGCTTGACAAACAAACAGTTAAAGCAAATGACGAAAAGCAGTTTACTGCAAATATTTCTACAAAGTATTACAATGCCGATGGCGAGTATATCAAATTCTATATCTGGGAAATGTCAGGTCTTACACCGATTTCCGATGGCAGTGTAATTAAAAGCACGGTTACAGATATTTATGTAAGTCCTGATGGAAATGACGAATATAACGGCACAATAGCTGCACCGTTTAAAACACTCAAGCGTGCACAGCAAGAGGTACAGCTTTACAATAAAACAATGCAAAGCGATATTAATGTATGGCTTAAAGAGGGTACATACCAGCTTAATGACACATTAACCCTTACCGATGCCGATTCGGGAAACAATGGTTACTATGTTAACTGGCAATCCTATAATAATGCAGATGTTACAATATCAGGCGGAAAACAAATAACCGGTTGGAAAAAGAGGGCAGACGGTGTATTGTATGCAAGCTTAAGCGGTCTTGATACAGTCCGTGAGCTTTATGTAAACGACAAAAAAGCCATAAGGGCTCAAGGTGAAACAAAAATTGCACCTCTTGACCTTTACTATGAAAATGACGAAATCAGCGGATTTATTGTAAATGCCGACGATATGGCGCATTTTACAAAGGCGTCTGATATACAGCTTCACTTTACAAGGGGCTGGGCATCTATGGTATTAAATGTTGAAAGTATCACCGACAACGGCGACGGCACTGCAACAGTTAAAATGCAACAGCCTGCATTTAAAATGGCTACTCATTTTGAATCTGCCGGTACAAGCAATCCTGCAGAGGGCTTTAGCTATCATATTTTCTGGTTAGACGAAACAAATAAATTCTATGCAGAAAATGTGTACGAGTTAATGGATAATCCGGGTGAGTTCTACTTTAATAAAAAAACCGGTACAATCTATTATATCCCCCGTGAGGGCGAAAATATCGATAATATTTCTGTTTTTGCTCCCCGTCTTGAAAAGGTTATAGAGATTAAGGGTACAGATTTAAGCAAAAAAGCAAAAAATATCCGACTTAAAAATCTTACCATTGCGCATGGCGCGTATAATGAATTTGATAATGGTGTACTTGGCGATCAGGCACAGCTTAAAATAATTACCGAAAAGCCTGAAACTGCATATCCTCTTGATTGCACTATAACAGGTGCTAACATAAGAGTATTGGCTTGTGAAAATATTGAGCTTACCGATAATGTATTTTACGGTATGGCGGCAGTAGGTATAGGTTTATACAATGGCGCAAAGAATACTGTTATAAAAGGCAATGCTTTTTACGATATTGGCGATAGTGCAATTACTGTGGGCTTACCTACAGACGATTATATTTCGGCATCCGAAAATGGTGTAAATGTCGCTCTGTTTAAACCAACAACTGCAACTGCTGAGGAATGGGGCAATTTCTCAGCTTATGCGGTAGATGGCGATAATTCCAGGGGATGGAACATCTATGGCGGAAGCTACGACGGCGATTACAGCGACGAATGGTGGCAGGTTGATTTATTAGAGTCATACAGAATTGATACAGTTATTATGCATCAGCGAGAACTTACCGATGTTGAGCGCACCAATTTTGTAGTGATGGGCTCTAACGATGTAAACTTTGAAACTGATGTGGTTATTCTTGCCGAGCAAGGCGCTGAACCTTATGCCCAGAGCGGTCCTTTTGAGGCGCAAACAAATATTGATACTCCGGTGCGTTATGTAAGGGTTATGAAAACTGCAAACGAATATTTCTATTTGCCGGAAATTGAGCTTATATGCAAAGACGAAACTGTTCCGGTCGAGGAAGTTTGTAAGGACAATATAATTTCAAACAATTATATAACAAGAGTGGGCGAATATAACTGGGGTGCTCCGGGTATGCAAACATATTATACCGATGGAACTTTTATAGACCATAACTATGTTACTGATGTTCCGTATTCAGGTATATGTGTAGGCTGGGGCTGGACAAATACTTCCGACTCTGTTACAAGCAGAAATAATATTGTTTCAAATAATATAATTGAAAAATTTAATACAATAAGCTATGACGGCGGCGGTATATATACGCTTGGTCAGAATCCTGACAGTAAAGTATTTGGCAATTATATTAAAAACGAGATAAATGCTTATGCAGCATTTTACCCCGATAGCGGTTCAGCACATTTTGAGGTGTACAACAATGTATTTGAGGATGTACACATGAGCCTTAATGTGTACAACGAAACACAGGAAAATATTACAGCTTACGATAACTGGGCTACAACACCTTATTACCTTAATTACGGCGAAAGCGAGCAGGTAGAAGCACCTGAAGTATACCTGCCTACAAAAGCCCCTGAGGCAGTAAAGGGTATTATATCAAATGCAGGACTGGAGAATGACTATAAGAACATTATAGCAAAAGTACCTGTAAGGGATAAAGAGCGCACTTTTGAAGAGATGTATTCAAATATTATCGAGGAAAACAACCCCGAAATACTTTCAATGCCTAATGTGGTTGTAGTCAGAAATTACCTTAAAAACAAGGTGATGGAGGCGGAGGTTGTGCTTGAACTTGGAAGGCCTTATGCAACAGAGGATACTATATCTGATTTTCAGGCAGTTATAGATGAAACCAAAGTGTATACAACAGCAAAATCAAGTGTTGTTGCAAAGTTTGATAAAACCGAGCTTGTAAATCAGCACCTTAAAATTGTAAAGGCAATTAAGGATTATTATAACAGCTTATCTTAATAATTTTTCAAAAAACAACAAAGACTACATTTATGACACAGCGGTATAAATTACCGCTGTGTCACTAAAAACAATCTAAATGACGAATGGAGGGCTTTATATGTACAGATTATTAATAGTTGACGACAACACCCGCGACAGAAATGGTGTTGCAAAACTTAAACTGTGGGAAGAACTTGGTTTTACCGAGATATATACTGCCCGAAACGGTCAGGAGGGTTATGAAAAAGCAGTAGAAACTATGCCTACGCTTGTAATAACAGATGTATCCATGCCAAACATTGATGGACTTGGTATGGCAAAAAAGATTTTAGATGATATGCCAAAGGCAAAATTTATATTTGTAAGTTGCTTTGACGATAACGAGTATATAAGAAGTGCAATAGATTTAAATGCATTTGCTTATATATTAAAACCCATTAATATAGAAAAACTTAAAGAAACAGTTATAAAAATTTTAAATATAAGTGAAAAAGAAAAAAATCAGGAACAAACAATAAACGAATTAAGCTTTAAATTAAAAGAAAATATGCCCATTATCCGCGAACAGGTAACAAGGGATTGGGTTTACGGTAAGGTATTAGCGCCAACCGAGAGGGATCTCTTATCGCTTAACCTTGAAATTAAAAACTATTGTGCAGTTGCCCAGCTTCAGATAAACACCCTTGATGAAAAGATTGAAACCGAGGGATATATGGAAATAAACACAATAACTAAGATTTTGGAAAGAACATGTAACCATACTGTACGAAACAGCTTTTTTGTGCGCTCAAAAACAGAGCTTTGTATGCTTATGTATTTTGATAATGTTGACACAAAAAACAGTGCGGTTAATGAATGTATAGATTTTTACGAAAAACTTAAAGATATTATAACCACCGAGATGAATATAGATATTTCGGTATATATCGGCGGTGTTACAAACGATTATAAAGAAGTGCCAAAGCTTTTTGAACGCTCGGATGAGTTTATGCGGAACGGAATCTGCTCAAAAGGCAACAGCATTATTTATATTGAGGAAACACGTCATGTAAACGAAAAATTAAATTATGATGTTGTAGAGCTTAAAAACGAAATTTTCTCTTTGATTGAAAGTGGTTCAGCTATGCATATATCAGACTTTGCCGACAAATATTTAAGCGAGGATATGACGGTTTTTGCCGTTAAAAAATTTGCCTTTACAGTAATTTCCACACTTCAGCTTGTGCTTTTTGAAATGGGAGAGAATTTAAATGTAATATTTGGTGATGAGTTTATAGTGTGGGAAAGAATGGAAAAATACCACAACACCTTTGAGGTTAAGAATTTACTTGTAAATGTGTTGCAGTTTGCAGGTGAATTTGTACAGAATAAAAAAACCGACCGTTACAACAAAACTGTTGAGGATATTAAAAGGATAATAGAGGAGCAGTATGCAACACTGAAAAATGTTGATGAAATTGTAGGGCAGATATATTTCAGCACAGTTCATGCAAATGCAATATTTAAAAAATACACAGGCTCAACTATTTTCGATTACCTTACTAAATACAAAATAGAGCACGCAAAAAAAATGCTTGCATCAGGTAGCTATAAGGTTTACGAGGTTGCGGAGTATCTTGGCTACAAGAGCAAAAACTACTTTACCGTATTATTTAAAGAATATACGGGCTTGACACCGGGACAATATCGTGATAAATTAAATCATGAGGTGAAGGATTAAGCATGGAAAGAAAAATGGTTTCTGCTTTTTATATAGCGCTTATAGTTTTGCTTACCGCTATATTTATATTTTCCAGTGCAAGTATGCTGGGAAATACTTACATAAAAACTTGTGAAAGGGCACAATATCAGGTGGATGCCCTTACAGATGATGTAAACAATACATTAAACTACTATCTTGATATGTGCTTGAATGTGTCTACAAATACCCTTATTACGGATATTTTTTATAACACAAACAATTATACCATTCAGGATTTTGTTGACGACAATAATTTTTTAAACAAGTATTTTTCAAGCTTTCGGGAAATTGAGGCATATATACCCGAACAGTTTTGTATCTATGTGAAAGAGGAATTGCCTGTACAGGGTACATATATAAAACATATTTCAAATATTAAGGACCAAAAGCTCCGCTATAAGCTGGAAAAGGCAGAGCTTTATGAGTTTATTTGGCGGTACGGCAGAGATGCTTACGGCAGAAATTATCTTTCGGTTTACCGTAAAATATATGCTCCAAACAGCTATACTGCATATTTTGAAATTAAAATACCTCTTGAAAAGCTAACAAAGGGTTTTATAAATTTATCTCCTGAATTTGATGGTTCAAGGCTTGTTGCATCAAACGGAACACTTATGTACAGTTCAGGTAAAACCGATGATTACAAAGAGTTTTCGGGTACTGCTGTAAACGGTGATAAAATAAGCATTTATATGGATATGAACAAGGCTATGAAGGATAGTTATCTTTCATTTGTGCTTTTTTTGCTTTTGTATGTATTTTTGCTTTTCGGTATGAGGATTGTATCTCAAAAAATCGTTGCAAAGCTAAACGGAGAGCTTAATGAGTTTATAGATTTATTGAGTGAAAACGATGGCTTAATGCT
This sequence comes from Clostridia bacterium, assembly GCA_045537365.1. Taxonomy (GTDB): domain Bacteria; phylum Bacillota; class Clostridia; order UMGS1810; family UMGS1810; genus UMGS1810. Next base: position 4,593 of record JAZSPJ010000028.1, on the reverse strand, counting down.
TAACTCCGACTCTATTGTTATAGACGGAAACAGTGATATTGCAACCATTAAAGAAAAATTTAAAGAGCTTATTGAAAGTAACAACCGCTTGCATAAAAATATTGAAATTGCTAATAAAAAAAGGCAGTATGCAGAGCTTAACTTCCTTCAGTACAGCATAAACCCGCATTTGCTTTATAATTCACTTTCAAGTATAAAATGGTGCGTTATAGATAAATCAGAGCAGGAGGTATCTCAAATAATCGACAGTATCACCGATTATTACCGTATAGTGCTTTCGGGCGGTGAAAACTTTATAACGGTTAAAGAGGAGCTTTGTTTAATTGAAAGGTATGTTAACATAATGCGTGTTGTGTATGATACCGAAATAGAGCTTGCATTTGATGTGGATGAAACATTAAACGATACCTATACAATAAAAATGCTGTTGCAGCCTGTGGTAGAAAATTCTATCCTTCACGGCTTAAACGGTGTGGCAGGAGCAAGACTTACAATAGGTGTGCATAGAAATGATAACTATACAGTATTTACCGTAAGCGATAACGGCTTTGGTATGGATAGCGACACAAAAAACAATATACTTTCGGGTATTAAAAATAAAAAACGAAAGAACTATGGAATTAAAAATGTGCTTGACCGAATTAAGTGTTATTACGGTGACGAGTGTGATTTAACAATTAACAGCGCACCTAATAAGGGCACAGAGGTTACAATAATAATAAAAACATATATAAGCCCGCCAAGTGACGATGGCGATGCATAACGGGAGGTTTTAACTATGGCAGATAATGGTATTATTCCGCTTCCTAAAACGGAGGGGACACCGGTAGATATAAGCTATTTTCCGACTAAAATGCAGGCAGTTATATTCCGCAATTGGGATATGATACCTGCGAAAAAACTTGCAGATTGTTTAGAATGTACAGTATCGGATGTTGAACAAGAAGCTTTAAAAATGGGACTTGAGCCACAAAAGGATGTAAGCGGCTGGCTGGATAGGGGATATATATCTATAATCAAAGCAAACTGGCATCTTTTAAATTATGAGCAGTTGTTAAAAATGCTTGGCTGGACCGAACAAAGACTTGCTCTTGTATTAAAAGAGGAGGATTTTTTAGATATAAAGCTTGGCAATAAAAAACCTGTATGTGAAAAGGTTGTTTATACAAAATTAAACGACGAGCAGGAAAAGGCAACAAGGGTTATTGCAGAGCTTATGAAAAACAAATTTAAAAATTCAGCCGATGCAAAAATGCCTTTCGATTTTTTTTCCGGCTTTGACAGAATTAAAGCCGATAATAACATTGCGAAAGCTGACGGCAAAACAGTTGTAACAAAAGAGTGGGCAATTAAGGATAATACCTGCGATAATAATGTTTTGGTATCTGTTGAGCGCTTTAAAAATAATATATATAATGCTTTTAATGTAAAATTTTGCGAAAAGTCCGATAAAAATATAGAGCTTATATTTAAAGAGGGCTTTGAAGAGGAATATCACGAAATTTATATAGAAAAAGACGGGATAAAAATAATAGCATCAGAATGTACAGGTATAATGAGGGCGCTTACATTTTTAAAGGATCTTGCACTTGCCGAGGGCGCTTTATGCTTTGAACAAAAGGTACATAAACGCAAGCCCGTATTTAAAACAAGATTTATATATTCATTCTGTGGCTTGTATAACGATGCGTTTGATGTTGACAGTAACATTTTTTGCCCTGATGAGCTTTTAAATGAGTATGCCGAAACGGGCGTAAACGGTATATGGCTTCAGGCTGTAATGTATAGATTAAACGAGTTTCCTTTTGCGCCTGAAATATCACAGGGCTGGGAAAAAAGGCTTGAAAACTTAAAAAAATTTGCCGACAGAGCTTTAAAATTCGGTATAAAAATATACCTTTATATTAACGAGCCAAGGGCAATGTCTTTGGAGTTTTTTGAAAAATATCCAAATCTTTTGGGTAATCAAAGGGACGGCTATGGTTGCCTTTGCACATCTACACAAGAGGTTAAGGATTATTTATATAACGGCATTAAAAATATTTGCTCAAAGGTTCCACATCTTGGCGGAATTTTCACCATAACAAGGTCTGAAAATATAACAAACTGCTATTCGCTAACAACACAAATGACCTGCCCAAGATGCAAAGACCGCAAAAATTATGAGGTTATAGCCGAGGTTAACAGCATAATTGCAAAAGCAACCTCCGATGTAAACCCTAATATAAAGGTAATTGCGTGGGATTGGGCATGGTTTCCTGATTTTATGGATTCTAATGATATTGAATGTGCTATCGACTGTATGCCGGAGGGCATTATACTTCAGGCAAACCGTGACACAGAGCTTAAAACTAATGTTGGAGGCTATAAGGGCAGTGTTCAGGATTATTCGATATCGGTATGCGGTGTAAGCGCACAGGCTCATCGTGAGTGGAAATATGCACGCAGTAAGGGCCTTGGTGCTTGTGCAAAATTGCAGATAAATAATAGCTGGGAATGCTCTACAATACCTTATGTTCCGGTTTTTGATTTGCTCACACAAAATATTGAAGCATTAAAATCGGAGGGTGTTGAGCACCTTATGTTAAGCTGGACATTAGGCGGTTATCCATCGCCTAATATTAAAATTGTGTCCGAGCTGTTTTTTGAGGATGAAAACCAAAAGGGTGAAGTATCGTACGACAGGGTATATAAGGCTCTTTATGGCAATAATGCAGACAAAATTAAAGAGGCAACTGCAATTTTCAGCGATGCCTTTAAGGAATTTCCGTTCCATATTGAACTGCTTTATGTAGGTCCTCAGAACGGTGGTATATCAAATCCGCTTTATCTTGAGCCAACGGGTATGTCTGCTACTATGACCTGCTTTGCTTTTGATGATTTAAAGGGCTGGCGTGCAATCTATCCTGAGGATATTTTAGAAAATCAGTTTGGTGTGCTTTGCTCAAAATGGGCATTGGGTCTTGAAAGATTAAAGGGTATTGAAAATCTTGAAATTAGTGATATGGCACACGCAACATATATACAGTTTAAATCATCTTATAATCAGATTAAATTTGTGCGGGCAAGAAACCGCTATCTTGCCGATAAAAATATTGAGGATAAAAATATAATGCTTGAAATTTTGCTTGACGAAATATCTCTTGCAGAAAAAATGCTTAAGCTGATGCAAAAAAATCCTTCAATCGGCTTTGAAGCGGCAAACCATTATTATTATACTCAGGCAGGAATAAGGGAAAAAGCAATAAATTGCAAATATTTATATAATAATCTGCTGGGGGAGGACAATTAACTATGAGAATAGTAAAATTAGGTATGGTAGGTCTTGGACAGAGAGGTAAAGATTTATTAGAGGAAACCATTTTGTTAATGGACGATGTTGAGGTTGTTGCAATTTGCGATGAGTATGAGGATAGAGCAATAGCCGAGGCAAAGGCAGTAAAAGAAAAAAAGGGTTATATGCCCTTTTATACAACTGATTATAAGGAGCTTATAGCACGGGATGATGTTGAGGCTGTTATAGTAAGCACAGCATGGGAGGCACATACCGATGTCGCTGTTTCAGCACTTTATGCCGGTAAATATGTAGGCGTAGAGGTTGGAGGTGCTTATGCAATTGAGGATTGCTGGCAATTGATAAGAGCTCACGAAGCTACAGGTTCAAAGTTAATGCTTCTTGAAAACTGCTGTTATACAAGACGTGAGCTTATGTGCCTTAATATGGCAAAAAAGGGTGTGTTTGGCGATATTGTTCACTGCGACGGCGGGTATCATCATGATATTCGATACGAGGTGGCATTCGGCGAGCAAAACCGCCATTATCGTTTGCGCAACTATTTAAACAGAAATTGCGACAATTATCCAACACACGAGCTTGGACCTATTGCAAAAATTTTAAATATCAATAATGGCAACCGAATGGTTTCGCTTGTATCAATTGCATCACGCTCGGCGGGGCTTAACGAATATGTTAAGTATAAAAAAGGCGCCGACAGGTCTATGGCAAACACTCGCTTTGCACAGGGCGATTTTATTACCACTATGATTAAATGTGCAGGTGGTGAAACTATAACACTTACTTTAAATACAACCATGCCAAGAATATATTCAAGAGGTATTGTTGTAAACGGTACAAACGGATATTTTGAGGAAGCATCCGATACGGTGTATCTTGATTTTTCGCAGGATATGGAAGGCGATGTAGACTGGGGTAAATTTGATTGGGCAAATGCCTACCATAATGCCGATAAATATGCAGAAAAATATGAACACCCCCTTTGGAAAAAATTCGCACAGGGCGAAATAAAGGGCGGTCACGGCGGTGGCGACTGGATAGTTTTAAGAGCATTTTTTGAAAGTGTTATGGAAAATGCAGACCCACCTATTGATGTATATGATGCGGCAACATGGATGAGTATAAGCACATTAACCGAGGATTCTATTGCAATGGGCGGTATGCCTGTTGCGATACCGGATTTTACAAGAGGTAAATGGCTAAAGGGGCGTACCTTAAATCAGGTTGAGGATTACAGACTTGACGAAATACCAAATATATAATGAATAATAAAAAGTGGATGTAACTATGCATAAATA
>JAZSPJ010000078.1:0-16719 GCA_045537365.1 Clostridia bacterium | reverse complement strand
TCATTCTTCAAGCCCAACTTTAGAGTAAAATTTTTACTCATATAATTTAATCCATACCCACCCGATAATGAGTCTAAAAAATATGGTATGTAGCAAACTTTTGGATACTTTTTTTTGATACTATATCCAGCAAGTAAAGCTTCGATAGGGGTATATACACTAATTACAATGTCATACTTATTATCTTTATATAATTTTAAAGCCGCATTTCTAAATCGTTTAACTACTGATTTCGAAATTATAGGCCATAAACACATATTTAAAAGTATTTGTATTTTTCTAATTATAAGACTTAATAAAGATAAAAATTTTGAAAACTTTGGATGGTTGGGTTCAACAAATTTAGCAAATTCATTCAATCTCAAAAAAAGCTTCTGTTTTACTCTATGAATTTTTAAACCTTCATGAATTTCGTTGTAAGGACATCCATGCACATGATTAACTAAAGCAGTTACTTCATGTCCCTCGAGAAGTAACTGTCTAATAATATTATCAGAACACAAACCATTGGCAGACATTTTTGGTTTATATGCTCCCAAAATGTAAAGTATTTTCATTTACAACCCCCAAAATATTAACAAACTAATATTATTTTACGTTAGTAAACCATTGTTTACCTTTGTCTAAATAGCTCATCTTTTCATTAAAGGTCAAATCACACAAATTAGATGTTCTTAAGGAAAAATAAAATGCCCACATCCAAAATGTTTTTGGATGAACACATTGATAATAAGCTCCCTTTCCGCAAAAAAACTTTTCATCATAGCCTTTAAACCAGCTTGATTCATCAAAGTTTATTTTTCCGATAGTTTTATCCGAAACATAAAATGTAAAGCCTTTTCTCTTTGCATCATTAAGCCACATACTATCCTCACCTGATGGAAATAGACATCCACCGCCAAATAAAGTAGTAAACCATATGTTTGACTTTTTAACAGCATTAGACCTAAAAGCTATTCTAACTCCGCCCCAAGGCATTCTCGAAATTCTGCCAACCTTTTTAGTTTTATTATAATGTATTTGCTTTCTTGTTTTACTATCAGTATCAACATTAAAAATAATAATATCTGCATCAGGATGCGACTCAAATTCACCAACAACTTTTTCTTCAAGTCCATCGTAATAATACATATCATCATCAGCAAGCAAACATATATCAGCATCAGAATACATAAATGCAATATTGCGATTTTTGCCAACACCTCTTGTATTAGTTGTAATCATTTTTGCGTATTTTCCGTTATTATCAAATTCTTTATATGATGTTACATCTGATTGATTTGCAAATACAACATTACTATGTATATTCATTTCTTCAATTTTCGAAAAATCTTTTTGTTTCATAGTTACACATAGAATTTCAAAAGATAACATATCAAATTCACTCCATATATTCGCTATAATCTTTTTCCACATCATAAATCATTGCATGCACAGCTGCCTTTTGTTGCTCTAAAGAAGGCAGTTTCATATAATCGCCATATCTGTACTCTAAATACTTTTTTATATTTGCAGGTCCAAGCAATTCAACACTTTCAAAATTTATCAGCTGTGTTTTGTCAAAAAATTCAGCATTAAATATTCCACTTTTAAATTTGGCAGGGGTAATAAAGTAACACCAAACATAATTCTTATCAAGATTATCATATCTATATATATTACTATAACATATTTTAGCTATTAATTTACATGGTAAAAATTTTAATGATTTCAAAACGAAATTTTGCAAACCTGTTTTTGGTTTCCAATTACGTTGAGACAAACCATAAAGTGTAACAAATTTAGATTGATAATAAATTAATTTTTGAATAAATATATTATCAGGACATTTATGCAAAATCATTATATCAACATATATACCATGATGCATATCTTTTCTATCTTTAAAATGCTCCTCAATAAAGGTTGTTCCGTTCATACGCACTTTTGCATATTCTAGATAATTTGGAACTGTACTCCACTCTTGCAGTATAAAGCTATCGCTATTTTCGCTATAAAAGGCTTTTTTGAACTTTTGATACTCTGACGGTGTCATAAATATATCCAAATCATCATCCCACGGAATAAAGCCGCCATGCCGTACAGCGCCCAAAGCAGTACCGCCCATTATGCAATATTTAATACCGTATCGTTCACAAATGTTATGTATATAAATCATTATTTCAAGTATTTTATTTTGAACATCTTTCACTGTTTGATTTCTCATGATTTACCTCAAATTTTTTTTGCTAAAAAATAAAATTTTTGCATCAATTTATTAAAAAACTCAATTTTTGTTAAAGCCTTTGCAATTGATTTTACAATTTTAAAAATACTAGTTTTAACCGATGAAACAAATTGATATTTGTACCATCTATGCGGATGGGTGCTTACAATAATCGCATCATTAGTTTTGATAAACTTAAGTAATTCATCAAAATTATCTATGCTTATATTCTTATCATCACTATTTACAATATCATTCGTTTCGGGATCATAAATACATTTCCAACCATATCCGGCATCTGAAACATACTTATAACAAACATCTATTGTTTGTTTATAATCAACCATTATTTCTGTAATATGACTAAATTCTTGCCTTACAATATCATTTCTAAAAAAATCGCGATTTGAATAATACCCTTTTCTTTCTACTATTGGATTACCATGCTGGCATACTGTAAATACCTCAAAGCCATTATTTTTAAAAGTATTTAAATTCGTTTTAAATTCTGCAATAGCAGCTTGTATATTGCCTCCATTAGAGTCCATAACATCATGGTGATATGAAACTTCGTGTCCAAGATTTTGTATATTTTTTAAATACTTTATATTCTTTCTGCTATTAAGCAAATAAGCCTGAACATAATAAGTTCCTTTATGCCCATGTTTAGATTCAATTTGAGCTAATTTATATGCTTTTTTGGGATTTGTTTCAACATCGTGTTTCAGTATTAAAAAATTGCGATTCTTATTAATAAATTCATCATTAGCCGTTATACTATGTAAGTCTATTTCATTCAGTCGATTACAAAATTTATCCCAATTTTTATAAATAAACATTTAAACCACCATATTACTTACAAATTTTTTCTTTTAACATAGTTGATGAAATTTTTTGAGTATATGGTATGTAATCGACACCATACGCCCCTTTGGATTTCATATATTTATCAACATCATCAAAAACTGTACTACCCTTCCAATCATCGCCAACAAATATCACATCAAATTTATACTTGTCAAAAGCAGCTTTTTTATCGCGATTAATTTGCGGTACAACCTCATCAACATATTTTATAGCTTCTAAAATTGCTTTTCTGTCTTCATAAGGAATAACAGGTGTCTTGTTTTTATACTCCTGCACCAATTCATCTGTGCTCACACCAACAATAAGATATTCGCATCTTTCTTTAGCTCTTTTTAATAAATTCAAATGTCCAATATGAAACATATCAAACACGCCGGTAGTATAACCTACTTTATATTTTTTTGTCATAATTATACCTCCGCTTTATCTCTTGCAAACTTTTTAAACACCCAACCTCTTATGGTGTTTGGCATTAAAACCTGCAAAATTAATCTCTCTCCAACATTAATGCAGTATCTTGGTAAGCTTATAACTTTATTTTTCAGCATAAATGCTTGTAATTTAGCTTCGCTCTTAAAATATTTATATCCGCCACGGCGTTGATACATTTCATTACCAACCCGTACATAAACGAGCGTTTCATTAATATTCATAAACTTACACTTATTTAACGCTAGTCTTAACCAAAGATAATAATCCTCGTCACAATACCAATCAATATATCCTCCAACTGCTTGTACTAATGACTTTTTAAACATTACAGTTTGTTGATTCATAGGGCAACGCTTTTTCATATAGTCCTTAATGTCACTATCAGCCTGTGGCACACGCCTTATGCCAACAACATTGCTAATATCGTTTATAAACTCCTCTATCATTCCGCCAACAATTGTTAAATCATTATTATTCTTAAAAGCCAAAATTTGTTTTTCAAATCTTGTATTAACGCATACATCGTCAGCATCCATTATAGCAACATACTCATAACTACAAGCTTCAAGACCTGTTCTGCGTGCATTACCATGACCAACATTTTGAGCTAATCTTATCACCTTAAAAATACTATATTCCTCAAATTTTGAAATTACTTTATTTAAAGTATCAGGTACAGGGCCATCAACCACAAGTACAACTTCATCGGGCATTAATGTTTGGTTAAACACACTGCCTAACGCAATTTCAAAATGTTCGGGATTATCTCCACCGTAAACACACATTGACACAGAAAACTTATAATCCATATTATCACCCATTAATCTTTAATAGTTCTTTAGCAAGAGTTTGTTTATTTTCATATTCATCTTGGTTTATTTCGCCTTTACCAAGCAGATAGTCGCCTAAATCCTCGGCTGTATCCATTCCTTCTTGCGAAATACCATCTTGTTTGAAAAAAGCCGTCCAAACTGTTAAAAAAACAATTTTTGCATCATTTACAAATGTTATATTATCTATATATTCCAAATCATAATTGATTTTTTCCTCCCAAGTAATGCCATTTCTGCCTTTCACCTGAGCCAATCCACTTAATCCGGGTTTAACCAAATGTCGTTCTCTTTGTTTTTCAGTCATAAATACCATATCACGCACCAACTGTGGTCTTGGCCCAACAACGCTCATATCGCCTTTGAGTATATTAAATGCTTCGGGCAATTCATCAAGGCTGGTTTTTCGCAAAAGTCTGCCAAATTTTGTAAGCCTTACATCGTCAGGCAAAAGGTTACCATTTTCGTCACGGGCATCGGTCATTGTGCGGAATTTATAAAGCTTGAATATTTTTTCATCCTTACCAGGGCGGTCTTGCTTAAACAATACTGGACTGCCAAGCTTTACCCTTACAAGTATTGCAACAATTATGTACAACCAACTGAAAACTATTATTGCAGCAAGAGCGCAAAATATATCCACAAGCCTTTTAAAATATTTTTTATACATTTATGTACTTCCCCTAATTAATTTAATTAAAACAACTATTAATTATCTCTATAACCCTATCCTGCTCATCGGCAGTCATTTTAATATCCGACGGGAGGCAAAGGCCTCTTTCAAAAATATCGGCACTAACATCGGTTATATTATCGTTTGCTATGTATGCATTGCTCTGGCATCTGCCATCGCCATTAACAGTTACAAAATCGTTCATTCTGTATATAGGCTGCATGTGCATAGGCTTCCACACCGGTCTGCCCTCGGCATTATATTTTGCAAGGGTTTCAAGTATTTCAGTAGGTGTAGATTTGCCAGCCTCTTTTGTATAGAGTGCATTATTATCGCTTCTAACCTGTTTTGCCATTGCATCTTTATTAATAATCATACACGAAAGCCAGAAATTTGGCTCCATTGTGTTTTCATCATAAGGGTTCATAGAAACAGGCAAATCCTTTAAGCCCTCTTTATAGCGCATATAAATTGCTTTTTTGCGAGCGATATGTTCATCAAGATATTTATACTGACCTCTTACAACGCCTGCAATTACATTGCTCATACGGTAGTTATAGCCTATTTCCTCGTGCTGATACCAAGGTGCATCCTCCCTGCTTTGGGTAGACCATTTTCTTGCCTTATTTGCACTTGCCTCGCAATCGGTTATAAGCATACCGCCTGATGAACCTGTTATAATTTTATTACCGTTAAAGGAAATTATATTGTATTTACCAAATGTACCTGTTTGCTTACCGTTTAATGTAGCACCAAGTGATTCTGCAGCATCCTCAATTAAAACTGCTTTATGCTCGTCACAGATTTTTTTGATTTCATCAAGCTTTGCAGGTACACCATAAAGGTTTGCTACAACTACAACCTTGACATCGGGATACATTTCAAAAGCTTTTTTTAGTGCCTTGGGACACATATTCCATGTATCAAGCTCACTATCAATAAAAACAGGTATTCCGCCCTCGTAGACAATTGGATTAACTGTCGCGCCAAATGTTACATCAGTGCAAAAAACCCTGTCCCCCCGCTTAATACCCGCAAGTTTCATGGCAAGGTGCAAAGCCGCTGTGCCTGCCGAAAGGCCTACTGCGTACTTTGAGCCCATATATTCACATGTAATTTTTTCTACCTCGTTTATATTTTCGCCAACAGTTGACATCCAGTTTGTATTATAAGCCTGTGTTATGTATTCAAGCTCCTCGCCATGCATTGTAGGAGTGGCGAGCCATATTTTTTTATCGAATGCTTTTATCATTATGCTAACTTCCTTTGTTTTTGGTTTATATATACATAGTAAGCTAATATTAATTATATTGTAACACTCATTACAGTATTTGTCAAGGATTTTAGGGGTTTTGAACAATAAAATGCGATTATTAAAATTACTTATATATATGCAGCATAAAAAACTGCTTACAGTTTGTGTAAAAACAATCTATAAGCAGTTTAAAATTTAATTATTAGTTAGCAACAGGTAAATCCTCGCCCAGTATAAGATTAATATTTATGCTCTTACCCTGACGGTATACCTTCATTTTAAGCTGATCGCCGACTTTATGTTTGTTTTTAATTTCGTTTAAATCGTCAACAGTTTCAACCTTTTTGCCCTCGCACTCATAAATAATATCGCCTATTTTTATGCCTGCAAGGTGTGCAGGTGAATTTGCTGTCATACTTGATACATACACACCTACTTTAAGATTATAGGCTTTAGCATCCTTTTCGGTAACAGCTCTGCCGCCTATGCCGATAACAGGTCTGCCTGTAACATAACCGTTTTGAATAAGGTCGTCAATAATAGGTTTAGCCTCGTCAATGGGGATTGCAAATCCAAGACCTTCAAGCTGTGCTGACGATATTTTTGCGGTATTTATACCGATAAGCTCGCCGTAGCAGTTTACAAGCGCACCGCCCGAATTACCCGGGTTGATTGAGGCATCGGTTTGTATAAGTGTTAAAGTTTTATTATCGATAGTAACGCTTCGGTTAAGACCGCTTATGATGCCCTGTGTGGTAGTGCCTGCAAATTCCTGACCTAATGGATTACCGATTGCAATAGCAGTATCGCCCACTCTTAAATCGGAGCTTATACCAAGCTTTGCATAAGGTAATTCGCTTGCATCAATTTTGATTACAGCAAGGTCGGTTTTTGCATCTGTGCCTACAACCTTTGCGTTATATTCGTCGCCGGTATTTAAAATTACTACAAGTCCCGATGCGCCCTCTATAACATGGTTGTTTGTTATAATATATCCATCGGCACTGATAATAACACCCGAGCCGGAGCTTTGCTCAACCTCCTGCTGTTCGGGAGTGCCGCCGCCGTAAAAGCCGAAATAGTTATCGTAATTTGAATAAACAGCTTTATTTATAATGCCTACAACTGCAGGTCCAACCATATCTACAATTTCGGGTGTAGACAGCGCATCAGCCTTTGATTTCGCAACAACATTTGGAGTTTTTGTGCCTGTTGCAGTTTCGGTTGCATCGTATTTGCCTAAGTTTTCGGCGAGTGTTGTATCATTAGCCGATTTTAACATAGGCGATACAAGATGATAGCCCGAAACAGATATAACCGCTGTAAGCACAACTGCAAGCGATACTGCAACTGCGGTTGTTGGCTTTTTAAACACCTTTTTTAAAGAAAATCTTTTTTTCTTTTTATTAACAGTTGTGTTATAAAAATCCGACTGATAATTATTCTGTGCCGAATAGTTATTATTTCCCTGATTTGAGGAATTCTGAAAATCGTCATTATACCATTTAAAATCGTTCATATTCCGTCCTCCTTATTATTGGTTTGTAATTATATCATACAATTTAGATTTTAATAAACTGTGAATAAACTGTATAAAAATTTTAAAAACTACTGTTTTTTATTTGAGCCGTGATAATCAAGCGAAAAGGTAAATGATGTAAACTCACCCACCGTACTTGATGCCCAGATTTTTTCGCCGTGCTTGTCGATTATTTTTTTTACAATATAAAGGCCAAGCCCTACTCCGGATTTATCGCTGCTTCGGGAACGGTCGGTTTTATAAAACCTTTCCCATATTCTGCTTAGGTTTTCTTTTTCTATACCCACGCCCGAATTTTTAATTTCAACATAGCATTTTTTCTGATGCACCCATACTTTTATGTGAATAAAGCCATTTTTGTTTACAAACTTTACTGCATTGTTTACAAGGTTTATAAGCACCTGCTTTATACTATCCTTTTCGGCATATACCATACAGTAATCGTCGCAAAGCTCCAAATCCACATCGATATTTTTATCCTGTACAGGATTTTCAAAGCCTATTATTACGAGCCTTATAAGCTCATTTATATCAAATGCAGTTTTTTCGGGTGCAGTATCATTTTTCTCCATACGCGAAATCTGAAGTAAATCATCCACCAGTTTTGAAAGTCTTTTGCTTTCCGAAAGCACTATATTTAAATAGCCGTCACGCTCTTGGGGCTCAATTGTGCCGTCTAGCATCCCCTCTACAAAACCGCTTATGGCTGTCATAGGTGTACGAAGCTCATGTGATACATCGGATATAAATGCTGTACGCATATTTTCCATATCCTCAATACTTTCTGCCATCTTATTAATATTATCCGCAAGTCTGCCAAGCTCATCCTCTGACGAATACTCTACCCTTTTTGAAAAGTCGCCTTTAGTAAATTCACCAACCGCATCGTCGATTTGTTTAACGGGTACTGCAACTCTTTTTGCAACAATATAAAACAATACAAAAGAGCAAACAAGCGCAACAAGCAAAAATACCAGCAGTTCTAAAAACAAGCCTTTTTGCAGACTTGCAATTTTAGGTATTGATGTACTTAAAAACACACCGCCTATAATTACACCGTCGCTTACCATAGGCGAGCCTACAGTGAGCATCTGCTCCCCGTCATAAAGGCTGTCGAGTATGCCCTTTTTAACAACCTTTTCGCCGTTTAATATGTTTATGGCGATTTCGGATGTGATTTTTTTGCCTATGTATTCTGATTTTGGCAAGCCGGATACGGTAAGTATTGTTCCTGTATTATTAAATACTATTATAGATGCATCGGCATTATATGAAATATTATCTATAACCGTGCGGTAAATACTGTCGTTAAGCGTTGAACGGTTTAAAAAAACAACTCTTGATACATCAGTTATTCTGGGTATGTTATTTTCAAGCAATTGAGCTTTATCCTTAATTGCATTATCCTCTACATAGCCTATAAAAAAACCGCTTACGAGCAAAAACATTACCACAACAATTATTGTACTGCCTAAAAGCATCTTTTTAAGTATACTTTTGTTCAAGCTCATTTCACCTCAAATTTATAGCCTACACGGCATACGGTTACAATTTCCCACAAATCCTTGAATTTTTCTATCTTCTCGCGAAGGCGCTTTATGTGTACATCAACAGTACGTGAATCGCCGTAAAACTCATAGTCCCACACTGCATCCAAAAGCTGGTCACGAGTGAACACTTTACCCGGATGTGAGCAAAGATAAAACAATAGTTCCAGCTCCTTTGGCGGTACTTTTAAGGCTTCGCCGTCGAGCTTCAGCTCATAGGTATCCATATTAATTGAAAGCTTTTCAAAATTAACTTCGTTTTGCACCTGCTCCTGCGGTTGAGTTCTCCTGAGTACAGCTTTAACCCTTGCCGAAAGCTCCTTCGGCTCAAAAGGCTTTACAACATAATCGTCTGCACCAAGCTCCAAGCCCAACACCTTATCGATTGTTTCACCCTTTGCGGTGAGCATTATCACGGGCACACGGCTTGTTTTGCGTATTTCCTTCAACACCTCTATGCCATCCTTACCGGGAAGCATAATATCAAGTATCACAGCATCAAAGCGCTGATTTAAAAAAAGCTTTAAGGCATCAAGACCGTTGTACACGCATGTTACATCGTAGCCATCCTTTTTTAAATAAAGCCTTACCAGCTCGCATATATTGGACTCATCGTCCACTACTAAAATTTTTTCAGTATCGCTCATATATTTTCCACCTCATCATTTATACTTGTATATTTTTGTGAATTGATAATATTAATTATAACTGTGCCTGCAACAGGTGCAAAAATAAGCCCCCATCCCGAAAACAGTTTAAAGCCTGCATACATAAAAAACACAGTTAAAAGCGGATGTATCCCCATTTGCCGGCTTACGATTTTAGGCTCTGTTATACGTCTTATAACAATTGCAACAAGGTACACCAAAAGCACACCTATTCCCCTTTTATATGCACCGAATATCATACACCAAAGTGCCCAGGGAAGCATAACAGAGCCAAGCCCTATTACGGGCAGGGCATCGGCAAGGCAAAATGAGATTGCAATTACCGCAGGCGATTTAACCGAAATAATTAAAAACCCCGTAACAAGAATTAAAAATGTTATAATGCCAATTATAATTCTTGACTTTAAATAATACACAAAAACCCTTTTAATTGTTTTCGAAACAGTTTGATACCATCCCTTAATCCTTTCAGGCACATAGAAAAGTATTCTATTTACCACAGCAGAATCGCTCATAATAAAATACGATGCCAGAATAAGTGATACCAAAAACACCGCAACCGACGGCAATTTGCCTGCAAAATTACCTGCAAAGCTTACTATGCTTTTAGTAAAAGGCTCAGCAAGTGACACAATATAGTTTTTAACCGATTGCATTACATATTCGCCGAAGCCTTGCAAGGATTCGGGCAATTTATCTATAAGCCTTAAAATCAAATTACTTATATAAGTATTTGAAAGAGCAATATTATTATTTTCAAGCAACTTTGGCACATACTGAGCCAGTTCATAAAGCTCCTTTAACAGTATTGCAGTGAGTATAAACAAAGCATAACCGAAAATACCTATAATACCTAAAATTACAGTTATTGATGCCACCTCACGGGGAATACGAAGCTTTGCTTTCAGAAAGCTTACTAACGGTGTGCACAGCTTTGCAAGCCACAGTGCAAGTATAAAAGGCAGTACAAGTCCTATTATTTTTGGCAGAATGAATACACAGGCAACCAAAATCAAAAGTAATACAAATGTTCGTATTACAACAGTTTTAGTATCATAGCCAAAAAATTCTGCCAGCGCTTTCATAAATACACCCTTTATATACAAATATTTTTGGCAGATTTTGCCCTGTTATCTTTCAAGGAGTTTGTTTATAAGTGTATAGCCTTTTTCTATAACTATACCGCTTGCTTTAGCATTTTCTTCTGTATATGAATTAAACCTGTTATCAAGCTCTTTATTGCTTTGATATAGTATGTACGGAACAGCGTCTCTTGTATGAGTGCGAAGCTTAAGCGGGGTTGGATGGTCGGGAAGTACAAGAATTTTATAATCCTCGCCCATTTTATCGAGTTCCTCTTTTACATACTTAACTACAATGCTGTCAATAAGCTCGATTGATTTCACCTTATTATCTATCTCGTGGCGGTGACCGCACTCATCGGGAGCTTCCATGTGTACATATACATAATCAGCACCGCCTTTAAGCGCGTCAATACAAGCCTCTGCCTTACCCTTAAAGTTTGTGTGAACATTACCAGTTGCGCCCTCTACCTCAATTGAGTCCATACCGGCGCAGATGGCAATACCCTTTATAAGGTCAACCGCTGAGATTACACTGCCTTTAATACCAAACTTATGTTCAAAGTTTTCAAGTCTTGGTTTTCTGCCCTCGCCCCAAATCCAGATAGAGTTTGCCTTTTTAAGACCTTTTTTAGCTCTTTCTATATTTATGGGGTGATTATTTAATATATCAAAGCTTTTTTTCATCATATCATATAAAAGCTCTGCACCCTCGCCCTTTGGCATATAATCGCCAATTCTGCGCTCTAATATATCGTGCGGCGGTGTAAGATTGAAGCTATCGGGGCCTTTATCCCACACAAGAGCGTGGCGGTAGCTTACACCTGTATAGAAAGTAAATTTGTCGTTTTTAAATGCCTCGTTCACTGCATCAATTAAAACAGCCGCTTCCTCAGTTGTGATTTCATCGGAGCTATGGTCAGTAATGATTTTATCGTCATACTCGCCATCCTCTGTAACGTTTACAACATTACAGCGGAATATCATATCTGTATCCTTAATATCAATGCCGATACTTACTGCTTCTAGCGGTGAACGGCCTGTATAGCAATCGTCAGGATTATAGCCCATTGCCGATAAGTTTGCCACATCACTGCCGGGTGAAAGATTTTCAGGTACATTGTTTACAAGTCCCATCTCGCCCTTTTGGCACAAATAATCAATATACGGTTTTCGGGCAACCTCAAGCGGTGTTTTCCCACCAAGCTCTTCCACCGGATAATCTGCCATACCGTCGCCTAATATTACTACATATTTCATATCAATATGCCTCCCCTTGTTTGTTTTATTTTTCAATTATAATAATACAATTATATTATGCAACAAATTTTTAAAAAAATCTACCCCTTTTTTTAATTTTTAACAATTTGTTTACTATTTTCAAAAAATAATTGACACGCTTTATAAATAGTGATATAGTATTTAATACAAGATAATATAATAACATTCATTATGAGGTGATTTCATTGAAAGAAAAAGACTTTGTCTACCCCCAGTCCCTGGGCGAAGAAATATCGAACTCCGTATCGCACGGCGTAGGTGCATTACTTGCAATTGCAGGTACGGTTATACTTATAGTTCGTGCCGCTTTTACAGGTGCAGCAATAAATGTTGTGGCAAGTGCTCTTTACGGCGCAAGCTTAATACTTTTATATGTGTTTTCAACACTTTACCATTCACTTACAAACAAAAAAGCAAAGCATGTGTTCAGGGTATTTGACCATTGCTCCATTTACCTTTTAATACTTGGAAGCTACATACCGATTACCCTTTGTGTTATAGGCGGTCCTGTTGGGTGGACATTATTTGGAATTAATACAGCCGCCGCAGTGCTTGGCATTGTGCTTAATGCCATAAGCCTTGTTAAGTGGAAAAAGTTTTCGATGGTGCTTTATATAATAATGGGCTGGTCCATTATATTCATATTTAAAACATTTATACAGACCGTTGCAACTCCGGGCATAATACTTCTTGCAACGGGTGGTATAGCTTATACGGCAGGTATTTGGTTTTTTGGCGACCATAAGCACAAATATGCACATTTTGTATGGCATTTATTTGTATTGGCAGGAAGTATACTTCAATATTTTTGCTTTTTATTTTATTGTATATAAATACAAAAAATACAGATTTGACAGAAAAATCAAATCTGTATTTTTTTATATTAACATATTTTTAACTACTGACAAAAAGAATGATGTATCAAGCTGTGTTTTCACAAATTCAAGCTGCGGAATGTTTTCTACAAAACCGCATACATAAGCAAGAATTACACAGCATATTATGCCCGATACAACGCCAAACACAGCGCCCGTTAATTTATCGAACTGTTTTATAACAGGTAATTTACATACTGCCTTTAAAATTTTTGGTACTATAAAAAGTGAAAGCTTAATCAATATAATAAGCAATATAATTGAAATAACGGTTATTAAAACCTGCGAAATCTGCCCTGCAAGGTCTGCTACCGCAGTTTCAAAGCTATCGGCTGTGCTTTTCATTATTCCCTTTAAAAATTTTGGGACATCAGCATTTTCTACAGTTTGACCGACGCTTTCAGCATATCGGTTCAGCATTAATTCTTCGATATAGTCTGTAAATGCTATGCCATACTTTGTTTGCTTTACCCACATACAGAACTTATCATAAAAAAGCACGCCTGCAAGTATGCCTATTATTGCTGAAAATATATTAAAAAGCGACCTTGTAAAGCCTTTATTAAAGCATATTAATACATTAAGCACAACAAGTGCTATAAATATAATATCAAGTATCATTTATGTATCAACTCCGTATCACTTAAGCTCAATATATTGTGCAGTAGTTCCTGATATTACAACGGCACTTGTCAAATCGTCAAGTAAAAATGCCTGCTTGACATCTTTATTAATTTCGCCGTTATATATTTCCCTTCCGCTTTCGGAAACAAGCACAATGCGCCTTTCAGGTACAGCCAGCACTCTTGAATTATTAATACTAACGGCACTTACTGCTGAGTTTGCTGTATACCTGCCCTTTTCCTTTCCGTTTCGGTTTAAAATAACCACATCGCACTGGCTTAAAATTGAGTCATCGTGTTTAAAGCACATAACCATATTTCCATCTCTGTCGGTATCAAAGGTAATAGGCTTCATACCTTTATAATCAACCTCACCTGAAAGCTTACCGCTTTTGCTTAAAATATATGTTTTATCGTCGCACACCATGGCAATTCTTGACTTTGAAAGATGCTTAATATTTGAACATACTGCATCCTCTGCAACATAGCTTGCATAAGGCTCATTTTGTCTGAAATCAAAAAACACCGCTTCGGCTGATGCTTTTTCATCGGTTATTTCAAGTGTGCTAACTACCATATTCTTGCCGTCGGGCGATACTGAAACATCGGTTATGTAATCATTTGCACTATGCCAGCGGTATATCTCATTTCCGTCTCCATCGTAAACAACAACCTGACCTCTATAGCCTTCCTCATCGCAAATAGCTGCGCACACACCGTTTTCGCTTACACTTATACCTTTAATAATTTCTGGTGCGGTAATTGTAATTATTTTTCCGTCTTTTATAATATATGCGTTTTTAGTTGTCATATATGCTACAGCCGCCGAATTGCCTGCTGTTTTAATAATAGGCATACCGTTTACTGCATCCTGGGAGAGCACCTCATGTGCACGGTCATTATAACAAATAATTTTACCCCTGTCGGACACTATAATACCGCCGTTATAAGGTGCGGCAACTGATTTTTCTGATGCCTCAATTTCAAATGATGCAGTTTGCGTTACCTTTGATACATTGTTTGCCATAAGCTTAACCGATGCCGAATATATAGTAAATACCAAAAGCACCGCAATAACTCCTGAAATCATAAAAACTGCGTGCTTTTTGTTGTGAGCATCCCTTATCTTTTTTTGCTCCTCTTTTACTCTTTGGCGATGTGCTCTGCGTTTTTTAAGTTCTTTTTCCTTTTGCTCTCTGGCATAATCAAAATCGTAAATCTCTGTATTTAAGTTTTCTTTGTTATCATCGAAAATATGGTCGTTATTCTGAACAAACTCAAGAATATTATTATCTTTCTTAACAGATGTTTCTGCTTTGTTAGAATCGGTTTTCTGCCTTTTCGGTCTGTTTCGTGTTTTTGTATCCATCAGTTTCCTCCTGATATATAACCTCATAAAGCGAAAGCCCTTCAGGGGGTGCAGTCTGCCCTGCTGTTTCGCGGTTTTTATCCTCAATTATTTTTTTAACATCGTCGGGTTTGATTTTACCCGATCCTACATCTACAAGTGTTCCTGTTATAATCCGCACCATATTGTACAAATATCCGTCAGCATTTATAAAGATAGTAATTATATCGCCTTTTTTTGTGATTTTAATGTAATTTACACACCTGACAGTTGATGTAACCTGAGCGCCTGCAGTCATAAAGGATTTAAAATCGTGCTTGCCTGCAATATACTTTGCCGCCTTTTTCATTTTGGCAACATCAAGCTTATTCAGGGTATACTGCCACTCAAAATTCCGGCTGAAAATATTGGTGTCTTTCGAGTTATTTATTACATACCTGTATGTTTTGGAAATAGTATCAAACCTTGCATTAAAGCCGTAATGAACATCACAGCAATCAAGCACCTTAATACCCACTTTATCCTTTTTAAACTTATTATTCATAACATAAGGCAGCTTTTGTGCGGGTATAGGAAAATCCGTATAAAAATTACAAACATACATAAGTGCGTGGACACCGGCATCCGTCCTGCTGCAGCCTGTAATTTGAACATCCTCTCCCGTAATATTTGAAAGCGATGTTTCTATAACCTTTTGCACAGTAATTGCCTCAGGCTGTATTTGAAAGCCGTGAAAGCCTGTTCCGTCATACTGAAGGGTTAATTTTAAATTTCGCCTTTTTTCCATATAAAATCATCCTTAAATTTCAAAAAAGTATATTAAGTGTAATTAAAGCACCTAAAAACAATACAATAACAGCAGATGCAATAAAATCGCCTTTTTGCATTTTAAGCTCTTTAAGCCTTGTTCTGCCCTCACCGCCCCTATAGCAACGGCATTCCATAGCAGTTGCCAGCTCATCGGCACGCCTGAATGAGCTTATAAAAAGCGGTACAAGAACAGGTACAAGTGCCTTTGCTCTTTTAATAATATTTCCGCTTTCAAAATCTGCGCCTCTTGCTTTTTGAGCCTTAATTATTTTATCGGTTTCCTCAATAAGTGTTGGTATAAATCTCAGAGCAATTGTCATCATCATAGCAAGCTCATGCGATGGAACGCCAATTTTTGTAAAAGGCTTCATAAGGCTTTCGATGCCGTCGCAGAGCATTATTGGCGATGTTGTAAAGGTTAAAACAGATGTACCCATTACAAGAAAAATAAGCCGAAGCGACATAAACACAGCATTTTTTACACCTGTCATTGTAATTTTTAAAAAACCCAGCTTATATATAATATCATCGCCCGATGTCATAAAAATATTGATTACAGCAGTAAAAAGTATAATAAACATAAGCGGTTTTATACTTTTTAAAACAGTTAAAAGCTTTACCCTTGAAAGTAAAATAACAAACAGGGTAAACAAGCCTGCCAAAAGATAAGCAAGCGGTGAAT
>JAZSPJ010000103.1:0-4518 GCA_045537365.1 Clostridia bacterium | reverse complement strand
AACCTTACATTTTCGCTTACTTATGCTTTCAGTGAGAATTTCATACTGCCTATATCACATGATGAGGTTGTACACGGCAAATGCTCAATGATTGGAAAAATGCCGGGCGAGTACGAGGAAAAGTTTGATAACTTAAGAACTTTTTATGGCTATATGATGGCGCATCCCGGTAAAAAGCTTTTGTTTATGGGCAGTGAGTTTGCCCAGTTTATAGAATGGGATTATAAAAAAGAGCTTGACTGGATTTTGCTTGATTATGATAATCATAAAAAAATGAACAGGTATGTAGCAGACCTTAATAAATTTTACTTAGAACACAGTGAGCTGTGGCAAAACGATACCGACTGGAACGGCTTTAAGTGGATAAGCAATGACGATTATACACAGAGCATAATATCCTTCAGGCGAATAGATAAAAATAATAACGAAATTATTGTACTTTGTAATTTCTGCCCTGTTGAGCGCAAAAAATATAAAATAGGTGTTCCGTATAAGGGAACATATAAATGTGTTTTTTCAAGCGACAGTATTAAATACGGAGGAAAAAGCTCAAGGCTCACTTCTGTAAAAGCAAAAAATGAGCCTATGCACGGTATGGAGCAAAGCATTGAACTTACTGTACCGCCAATGAGTGTAATGTATTTTCAGTTAAAAAAATAAAACTGTTTTAAGCAGTTAAGGGGAGGTCATAAATTATGAACAATATGCGTAAAGAATGTATCGCAATGCTTCTTGCGGGCGGTCAGGGCAGTAGACTTTTGGTGCTTACCGAAAATACAGCCAAGCCTGCAGTACCCTTTGGCGGAAAGTACCGTATAATAGATTTTCCGCTTTCAAACTGTGTAAATTCCGATATAGATACGGTTGGAATTATGACACAGTATCAGCCACTTGAGCTTAACGATTATATAGGTAACGGCGCTCCTTGGGGCTTGAGCCGTAACTTTGGCGGAGTACATATACTTCCGCCGTACTCAAAGAGCAAGGACAGCGAGTGGTATAAAGGTACTGCTAATGCAATATATCAGAACATTGCATTTATCGAGCGGTATAACCCTAAATATGTACTGGTGCTTTCGGGCGACCATATATATAAGGCGGATTATTCTAAAATGCTTGATTTTCATAAGGAAAAGGATTCCGAGTGTACAATTGCTGTGCTCAATGTAAGCATAGAGGAAGCATCACGCTTTGGAATTATGAATACAAATGATGACGACTCAATTTTTGAATTTGAGGAAAAACCCGCAAAACCAAAAAGCACAAAAGCATCTATGGGCGTATACATTTTTAATTGGGATGTGCTTAAAAAATATCTGGAGGATGATGAGAACAATCCGGATTCGGCTAACGATTTCGGCAAAAACATTATCCCTGCAATGCTTGAAGACGGCAAAAAGCTTTTTGCATATTCCTTTGACGGCTACTGGAAGGATGTTGGTACTATCGAAAGTCTTTGGGAAGCAAATATGGATTTGTTAAATCCTGATGTTCCTCTTAACCTTAAGGACCCCGATTTTAAAATATATGCAAGAAACTATGCAAAGCCATCGTCATTTATAGCAAAATCATCGGATATTAATAACTCCATTATTGCCGAGGGTTGTACGGTTAAAGGCAGTGTTACAAATTCTGTTATTTCCTCAGGCTGTACAATAGAGGAGGGGGCTGAGGTAAGCTTCAGCGTAATAATGCCAAATACCGTAATAAAATCCGGCGCAAAGGTTGAATATTCTATAATAGGCGAGGAATGTACCGTGAATTGCGGTGCACATATCGGCGAACCGCAACCTGATAAACCGGGTAAAAACATCTGTGTTGTAGGCAAGGACAATGTTATAGCCGAAAATTCGGTAATTAAATAGAAAAGGGGTGTTTCAGCTATGAAAATGTGCGGTATAATTTTTTCAAACATATACGATTCAACCATGGGCGAGTTAACAGCTCACAGAACGGTGGCATCAATGCCTTTTGGCGGAAGATACCGTTTTATAGATTTTGTACTTTCAAATATGGTAAATTCCAGCGTGTATAACATAGGTATTATAACTAAATACAACTATCAGTCACTTATGGACCATATAGGCGGAGGAAGCACCTGGGATTTGAACAGAAAAAATTCAAAGTTTTTCATTATTCCACCTTTTTCAACAGGGGTTACAAATGTGTACAGGGGTAATATTGAAGCACTTTCAAATGCGGTATCCTTTTTAAATACTACCAAGCCCGACTATGTGCTTATGTGTGATACTACAGTTATTTGTAATATTGATTATAACGATGCTTTAAAATCCCACATTAAATCGGGTGCGGATGTAACAGTTATTGCAAACGAAAAGGTTCATTCCTATGAAATCGACAGTAACGACCTTTTCTTAAGTGCTGACGAAAGCGGTAAGGTTACAGACCTTGCAATCGGCTATATGACCGAGAATAATCCGCTCATTGGAATGGGTATGTTTATAATTGCCCGCAAAAAACTGATTGACATAATTAAAAACTATGTTGCAAGGGGCAGATACAGCTTTGAAAAGGATTATCTGTTATCAAGCTTTATAAACGAAACAGTAAAAATCAATGCCTATAAATTTGAGGGCGAGGTGCTCCGTAACCACAACACTCTTTCATATTTTAAAAACAATTTTAAGCTTATGGAGGACAGTGTAAGAGCCAATATTTTTAAACCCGGTGCGGTTATACGCACAAAGGTGCGCGATGAAGTGCCAACATATTACCATGAGGAATGTGAGGTTGACGATTGCTTAACCGCAGACGGATGCAATATATACGGCAAGGTTGAAAATTCGGTAATATTCAGAAATGTTACAATTGAAAAGGGTGCAACTGTTCGTAATTCCATAATAATGCAGGGTACGGTAATCGAGGCTGGTGCTAACATAAACTATGCAATTATAGATAAAGATGTTACCGTTTCAACGGGTGCAACACTTATGGGCGCATCAAGTGTGCCTGTAATTGTGCATAAGGGCGAAAAGGTTTAAAACACACTATATACAGGGAGATGATTTTATTTGAATATATTATATGCAACAAGTGAGGCGGCACCTTACGCTAAATCGGGCGGACTTGGAGATGTTGCGGGGGCGCTTCCTATGGAGCTTTCAAAAATAAAGGGAAATAATGTGGCAGTTATTTTGCCGTATTATTATTCAATCAAAACAAACCCCGCATATAATATTGAATATGTAACACATTTTTATGTGCCTCTTGCGTGGCGCAGTGTTTATGCAGGTCTTTTTAAGCTCACTGTTAAAAACAACGGCAGAGGAAAAAACAAACGAGAGGACTTAACATATTATTTTATAGATAACGAGTATTATTTTGGCAGAGAGGGTGCAATATACGGCCATTGCGATGACGGGGAGCGATTTGCGTTTTTCTCGAAAGCGGTTCTTGAAGCTATGGTAAATATTGATTTCCGCCCCGATGTTATAAACTGTAACGACTGGCAGACGGGCTTTATACCGCTGTTTTTAAAGGCACATTACAGCGATGTGGACTGCCTTAAAAATACAAAAACCGTTATTACCATACACAATATAGAGTATCAGGGAAAGGCAGACCCCGACTTTTTAAGCGAGGTGCTTGGGGTTGACGAAGGTTTTCGCAATATATGCACCTTTGACGGACTTATAAATTCACTTAAAACTGCAATAGTGCTTGCCGATAAGGTTACAACCGTATCCCAAACCTATGCCCATGAAATCAAATATGGGTATTTTGCTCACGGCTTAGAAAACATACTTGCAGAAAATGAATACAAAACCTGCGGTATAGTAAACGGTATAGATACAGATTTATATAACTGTGAAAAGGATGCAATAATTGCCGAAAATTTCAAGGCGAGTGATTTGTCAGGCAAGGCAAAGTGTAAAGAGGCGCTTCAAAGCGAGCTTGGGCTTGATATAAATGCGGGTGTACCGATTGTTGCAATGGTAACAAGGCTTGTAAGCCATAAGGGTCTTGAGCTTGTAGAGGCAGTTGCACATAATTTAATGGCAATGAATATGCAATTTGTTGTGCTTGGTACAGGCGATAAAAAGTATGAGGATTTGTTTAAGCATCTTGAATATAATTACCCTGACAAAATAAGGGCGCTTATAACCTTTAACGGTGCTTTGGCAAACCGTATATATGCAGGTGCAGATTTCTTTTTGATGCCGTCAAAAAGCGAGCCCTGCGGTTTAAGCCAGCTTATTGCAATGCGCTATGGCACAATACCTATTGTAAGGGAAACCGGCGGTCTGGTAGATACCGTACCGCCTGTAAACACCGAAACACTTAAAGGAAGAGGCTTTACCTTTAAGCTGTTTAATGCACACGATATGCTCGGTGCAGTTGAGCGTGCAATAGAGTTTTATAACGACAATGATAAAATGAATAAATTAAAAGCCTCGTTAATTAAATACGACAGCAGTTGGAGAGAGCCTGCACAAAAGTATTATCATCTGAAATGAAAAATAGCACCCCAATAAAAAACGCAAAAGATAATGTTTT
>JAZSPJ010000087.1:0-3516 GCA_045537365.1 Clostridia bacterium | reverse complement strand
GTGCGCCCGCAAGACCTTAAAATCAACATAAAACACCTTCCTCTGTTTTTATGTGCAGGAATACTGGGTACACTGCTTACAAGCCAGTTTTACTTTACATCAATAATGCTTAACGGGCTTACCGTATCATCAATACTTATTTATGTTGAGCCTGCTATACTTATGGTGCTATCGGCAATATTATTTAAAGACAGGCTGACACCGCTTAAATTAATATCGCTTGCACTTGCTTTTACAGGCTGTGTATTTGTATGCGGCGTCGGCTCGGACAGTGAAATTACAACAGTTGGTATAATTTTTGGTTTATTATCGGCACTCAGCTATGCTCTTTACAGTGTATTTTGTGTATACCTTTTCAGGCTTGGTTACGGCAGTTTGACTGTTATAACTTATGCAATGCTTTTTGCAGGTATAGGCTCGCTGTTTACAAGTGACCTTGGCGAAATTGCGACAATTTTATCAAGCAACAATGCAATTGTTTATTTATCGGCATTTTTAACAGGTGTTGGAACGGCAGTTCTGCCCTACGGACTTTACACAACAGGTCTTAAAGGCACAAAGCCTAGTAATGCGGCAATAATTGCCTATATAGAGCCATTAACCGCAACAGTAGCAGGAATATTGATTTACAGCGAAAAACCTACCCTGCTCACATTTTTAGGAATATTTTTAATAGTATTCTCGGTTATTATTTTAAATGTTAAAAAGCAAAACAATTAAGTGCATAACCCCCCTTATAGGTTTATATCCTATAAGGGGGGTTTATAGATTTTGTCTTTTTACTTCGAAGCCTTTAGTTTAATTAATTTGATAACATTAATTTTATCCTGTTTTCCTGATTAACCTTCGACGCACTCGCATCATAATCAATCGCAACAATATTTACATCAGGATGGTTTTCCTTAATAAGCTTTATCATACCCTTACCTGCTATATGGTTTGGAAGGCATCCAAAGGGCTGTGTGCAAACAATATTTTTTACACCTTTTTCTATAAGCTCAAGCATTTCTGCAGTTAAAAGCCAGCCCTCACCCATTTTCATTCCAATACCTATATAGCCCTCAATAAGCGAGCGTGTATGTTCAAAAGGTGTTGGTGCCTCAAATCCCGAATTTGCCTTTATAAGCTTAATAATATGCATCTGCCTTAATAGCAGGTATCTGTACACCAAATTAACCGCAAAAGCCTTAATTTTGCCTACTCCGTACAGCTTTGCATCGGCTATGTAGTTGTACATACAGTAAAGGCAAAAATCCAATAGTCCTCCCATTACAACCTCGCCGTTATGCTCGTTTAACAGCTTTTCAAGGTCATTATTTCCAAGAGGTGAAAACTTTACAAAAATCTCCCCTACTATACCAACCCTTGTTTTAGCTTCGCCGTTTAAAGGTATTTTTGAAAAATCCTTTATTATTTTCAAATACATAGCCTTAAGTGTTCGGGTTTTAAGCCTTTTTTCCACCAAAAGTTTTGATATTTTACCTAAATATATATCGCAGAGCTTTTCTGCTCTCGGCTCTGTTTCATAAGGCATTGTCTGGTTTTTTAAGGTCATAAGCAAATCGCCAAGCATAATTGCATAAAAGAACCTTATAACCATAGGAAGTGTAAGCTTTATTGCGGAATCATCAAGTCCGTTAAAGTTAAGTGACAATACCGGTATATAACTATATCCTGCTTTATCAAGTGCTTTTCTGAGCAGGGATATATAGTTTGATGCCCTGCATCCGCCTCCTGTTTGCGTTATTAAAAGTGCTATTTTATTTTTATCGTAATTTCCGTTTTCAATAGCGTCAATGAGCTGACCTATTACCACCTGTGCAGGATAACATGTATCGTTATGAACATACTTTAATCCGTAATTTTTAAGTACATCTCCGTCGTTTTTCAAAAGCTCGGCATTATATCCGTACTCCCTTAGTACCGTTATAAGCATTTCAAAATGCATAGGAAGCATAGTAGGTACAAGTATGGTGTAATCTTTTTTCATATCATCTGTAAATTTGGTATAGTTCATGCTCAGCCCGCCTCCCTGTCGCCAAGTGCCGCCATAAGACTGCGTAATCTAATCTTAACTGCACCCAGATTATTAATTTCATCTATTTTAAGCTGTGTGTATATTTTTCCGCTTGATTCAAGTATAGTTTTAACCTCGTCGGTGGTAATGGCGTCAATACCGCAACCAAAGGATACAAGCTGTACAAGCTCGGTGTCCTCATGGTTTTTAGCATACACCGCCGCATTATAAAGTCTTGAATGATATGTCCACTGGTTCAGCACATCAACATCCGGATTTCTGCCTGCCTTTGATATTGCATCCTCACTTACAACAACAAACCCAAGTGATGATGACAGCTTATCTATCATGTGGCAAACCTCCGGGTCTATATGGTACGGTCTGCCTGCAAGTATAAGTATTTTTTTATTGTTTTCACGGGCATATTCTATCATTTTACGCCCCTGCTTGCGTATTGCAAGCATATATTCATTATAGTTTAAAAGTGCCTTAGATACAGCCTTGTACACTTTTTTATGGGTTAAACCGCCATAGCTGCCAAACTCACCTCTAAGCATATTATAAAAAGCCTTAGCAAATTCCCATTTATTATTAATATTTAAGTATGGCGATAAAAATCTTACAGAATTAAGATTTTTAACATTTGCCCTGAGCAGTTCCGAATAATATGCAACAACAGGGCAATTATAATGGTTATCGCCCGTATTTTCGTTAAAATTATATGTAAGACATGGATAAAATACCGCATCAACATCTTTGTTTATAAGCTGTTGTATGTGCCCGTGCATAAGCTTTGCAGGGTAACAAACAGTATCAGACGGAATGGTGTGCTGACCTTTTACATAGGTTTTGTATGTAGAAAAATCCGAAAAAACCGTTTCAAAGCCAAGCTCATTAAAAAGTGTTTTCCATAGCGGTGCAAGCTCGTAGGTTGAAAGTGCCATAGGTATACCGATTTTTATATGTGATTTATACTCCATATCAACCGTCTTTTTAAGTATTTCTCTTTTATACTTATACATATTCGGAAGCTCATCGGTATTTTCCTTTATACCTGCGCCCTTATCGCACTTATTGCCAGATATATACTTTTTGCCGTCACTGAATGTATTAACGGTTAAATTACATTTATTTTCACAACCCCTGCAGTTAACAGCCTTAGCTGTATGTGTAAAAAGCTCAAGCTGGAACTTATCCATTAAATTTGATTTTTTCAAATTCTTTGATTTAGCATAAAGTGCCGCACCGTAAGCACCCATAAGCCCTGCAATCTGAGGTCTTATAACATTATGACCAATCTCTTTTTCAAAGCTTCTGAGTACCGCATCGTTTAAAAATGTACCGCCCTGAACTACAATATTCTCGCCAAGCTCTGATGCAGAATTTGCCCTTATAACCTTATAAATCGCATTTTTAACTACGCTTATTGAAAGACCGGCAGATATATCCTTAACATCTGCTCCGTCTTTTTGTGCCTGTTTAACAGAGCTGTTCATAAA
>JAZSPJ010000229.1:0-3086 GCA_045537365.1 Clostridia bacterium | reverse complement strand
GTCACTATGCAGGTATAGAATTTGATAATAATACAGGCTTATATAAGCTTAAAAAATCGGTATATGACAGCAAAGACCAGACTTATGTGCTTTACACACT
Organism: Clostridia bacterium; assembly: GCA_045537365.1. Lineage (GTDB taxonomy): Bacteria > Bacillota > Clostridia > UMGS1810 > UMGS1810 > UMGS1810. The sequence continues at coordinate 2,986 of JAZSPJ010000229.1, read as the reverse complement.
CACACAGCATCAGCTAAAGCATACACTTATGCCTCTTTGTGATTATTCAAAGGACGGGATACGCAAAATAGCCGAGGAAAAAATAGGTCTTTTTATAGCAAACAAGTCCGACAGTATGGAAATATGCTTTATACCTGACAATAATTATCAGAGCTTTATTTGCGATACAACGGGTTATAAGCAAAAAGAAGGTAATTTTGTTGATACAAGCGGAAAAGTAATCGGAAAGCATAATTCTATTATAAACTTTACAATAGGTCAGCGAAAAGGTCTTGGTATGACATTCGGAAAGCCTATGTTTGTAACGGATATAAATCCCTACACAAACACTGTAACACTTGGCGAAGCACACGAAGTATTTTCAAACAGCCTAGAGGCAGAAAAGGTTAATATTATTTCAGGGAAGGATATTGATAAACCCTTTAAATGCTTATGTAAAACAAGGTACAGTTCAAAAATGACGGAATGTACCGTCTACCCTACCCAAACTAACAAAATCAGGGTTGAGTTCAACGAAAAACAAAGGGCTGTAACTAAAGGTCAGTCTGTTGTGCTTTATGACGGTGATTTTGTTATTGGCGGAGGTATAATCAGTAAGGTAAATTAAATTTTCAGGGGATGTTTAAATTCTCCAGACCGCAAAAAGGCAATAATAATACGAAGTTTAGGTGCTTCGTCAGCTCAGTTTGTCCGTTCCGAAAAATTTATCCCATCCCACGAGCAAAGGGCTGATTAAAAACTAAAAAAGTTTTTAATCAGCCCTTTTTTTATTGAAAATAAATTAACTATCTAATAAGGCTTCTCCTTGAGGAGAAGCTGTCAGCGTAAGCTGACTGATGAGGTGTAGGATTTTCTGTCGTATAAAGATTATGCGTAAGGTATATTTATTTTAAGCTATATTATACGCGTTTGTTAATTCCGCATAGCAAGATTTAGGCGTTAAAAAAACAAATGACGCGAGCGCAAAAGCGAGGAAACGAAAAGTTTGCACGATTTTGCGAGAAGCGGAACTGTTTTTAGCATAAATCGAAGCGTGGCGGAGAGGCGGGGTTGTAGGGGCAGCGGTAAGCCCCTACATAAATAAAAAAGCTTCAAAGAGTTACTTCAAAGCATCTAAAACAAATATTAACAAAAAATTAATATTAAACACTTGATTTTTACAGTAAAATTATGTATAATGGGTTTATATTACAAAAACAATATGGAGGTGTTCATAATGGCACAAGGTGCAGGCGCAGCAGGAGGCGGTCTTTCTTTCATAATAATGATGGTTGCAATGTTTGCAATTATGTATTTTATGGTTATAAGACCACAAAGAAAAAGAGATAAGCTTACAAAAGAAATGCTTGCAGGTCTTATTAAAGGCGATAAGGTTATTACAATCGGCGGCATCATCGGCAAAATTGAAAATATTAAAGACGATGAATTAGTACTTGAGACAGGTCTTTTGGGTAACTATAGCTATGTAAAAGTAGCTCGTTGGTCAGTTAAAGAGGTATTAAAACCTGCTGACGAATAATATTTTTTGAATAATAAAAGAACCTCTGAATATTTATATTATAAAGCTATAAAATTCGGAGGTTTTTTTATGCCCTTAATAAAATTATTTAAACCCAATATTCAGGAATACACCGCTAAAGCAGACTATGTTAAGCCAAATTTAATATTATGCTTTATAAAAAATGCATTTTACGGCTTTATTTTCTCGCTTATAATACTGGCATGCTTTTCTATTATTGTTACATATACGCCAATAGGTGAAAAATACATAGGCACAATTGCAACACTTGCATCAGTTTCAGGTGCGCTGTTTGCATCCTTTAAATGCGCCCGTTCGTTTAAATCAAGAGGTATTTTAAACGGTATAATAAGCGCAATAGTTTATTTTTTAACAGTAGCATTACTGGGCATTATCTTTTTCGAGGGCGATGTAAATTTTAAAATATTACTTAAAAATCTTTTATATTACATACCCGTTGGAATGCTTGGCGGAATTTTAGGTGTAAATATAAAATCCCGTTAAATTATAACACGCAGTTTTTTATAAATTACTGCTGTAATTGCACTTACAAGTAATCCTTTCAGAACATTAAACGGTACAACCGCAAACAAAACCAGAGTTTTTATGTCCTTAACAAATCCGTTTACTTCCCGTGACATGGCAATTATATTTTCAAGGGGTATAAATTTTGAGTACATAGGTATAAGCACAAAACCGTTAATAAGTGCACCAACAACTGCAAGGCATATAATACCCAAAGTCATACCGCAGAGTGCACCTTTTTTTGTTTTGTGTGCTTTATAAATCAAGGATGCAGGCAGTACAAAGGATATTCCTATCAAAAAATTACCAAACTCCCCTACTCCGCCTGTTGTTGTACCTTTAACCAAAAGCGCAATAAGTATTTTAACGGCCTCAATCAAAACACCCCATAGCGGTCCGAAAGCAAATGCACCTATCAGTACAGGCAGTTCGCTTAAGTCTATCTCATAAAAGCTTGGCGCAAACCAAAGCGGAATTTCAAAGTACATAAACATTACGGCTATTGCCGAAAGCACAGCCGAAACTGTAATTTTGTGAGTTTTAGAACGGTTCATAATTTTTTATTCCTTTCTTATATATTATTTGTTGCGTTTTCGTAAAGGCTACCTCATCAGATGGAGGCTTTTGCTGTCGATTCGTGAATCGCCCCTACAATCTGAATTTGAGATCCTTCGACTACGCTCAGGATGACAATTTTTTTGGCTTACCCTCCGAGGGGAGGCTCCGCCGTAGGCGGTGGTGAGGTGTAGGATTTTGAAAAAATCCGTTATATTATCATTGTTTTTAAATTACGATTGCTTCGCAATCTACACCTCATCCGTCAAAACTAATGTTTCGCCACCTTCCCCTCAAGGGGAAGGCTTTTTTCGGGACGGCACGGAGACCGTCCCCTACGATGTAAATCAAATTAGCGCCTTTTGAGGAACATAACACAAAAAGCCG
>JAZSPJ010000083.1:0-2847 GCA_045537365.1 Clostridia bacterium | reverse complement strand
ATTTAACTTTTGAAAGGTGATTATTTTAATGAGAGAAACAATACTTGGGCTTATACTTTCCCTGCCTGGGCTTTTTATTGCTCTGTCTATACATGAGTTTGCTCACGGTTATGCGGCATATCTTATGGGGGATAATACCGCCCGTTACAGCGGAAGGCTTACATTAAATCCGCTTCATCATTTAGACATTGTAGGTACACTTTGTCTGTTATTCTTTCGCTTCGGCTGGGCAAAGCCTGTGCCTGTAAATTCTGCTAATTTTAAAAATCAGAAAAAAGGCATAATTTTGGTAAGCCTTGCAGGTCCGTTTGCAAACTTTCTGGTTGCAATAATATCTGCGGTACTCAGTACATTTTTAGCAAGGTATTTATATAACAGTGAAATAGGCGTGTTTTTTGCACAGGTTTTTGCATATACAACTGCTTTGAATGTCGGACTTATGGTATTTAATTTAATACCCCTGCCGCCGCTCGACGGTTCAAAGGTACTTTATGAATTTTTACCGCCCAGGGCAAGATATTACTTTTATTCAATAGAGCGTTATTCAACACTTATTTTACTTGTGCTTATATATACGCGCATTTTAAACCCGTTGCTTATGTTGCTTCAAAGCGGTGTATATTGGGTAATTAATTTAATAACACAGTTTATATAAACCATATATAAATCGAAAGGATTAAAGCTATGGAACAGTTGCTCATAAAATTAGAGGAGTTTGAAGGCCCTCTTGACTTGCTTGAGCATTTAATAAAAAAGAATAAGCTTGATATATGCACAATATCACTCATTGAAATTACCGACCAGTACCTTGAATATATAAAGGCAATGGAGGATACCGATTTAGAGGTTTCAAGTGAGTTTATTGTAATGGCATCAAACCTGGTGTATATTAAATCAAAAGCACTATTGCCCAAAGAGGACGACGAAGAAGACCCCGAAAAGCTGGCGTCTGACTTGACGAGAGCGCTTAAGGAGAGACGCCGTATGAAGCTTGCAACGGAAAAATTCAGGGGTATGCAGTTTGACGGCACATATTACTTTTTTAAAGAGCCTGAAAAAATTGATACAGGCATACAGCAAAAACGCATAAAAAATGACAGTGCTGACAGACTTTACGAAGCATTTTTGCTTGTGCTTGAAAAAACACAGCGCAGAACACCGCCTCCAAAACAGCATTTTGAGGGCATTGTAAAGCACGAACCGGCATCGGTAAAGGATAAAGCGACAGGTCTTATAAAACGGCTTAAAAGGGCTAAAAAGCTTAAATTTGAAAACGTTTTCACAGGTGCAAAGCACAAAAATGAGGTTGTTGCCATATTTTTAGCAGTGCTTGAGCTTATGAAACTTAATAAAATTACTGTTTATGAGGAAAACAGTCAGATTCTGTTAAAGCTTGATAATGAGGCAGGCGATATATCCGATGAAATTTTAACCGAATTTGGCGACGAAAATGTATAAGGAAGGCTGTTTGAATTATTATGAAAGATATTAACACAATAGAGGCGGAGGTTGAGGCACTTATATTTGCAGGCGGTGATTCTGTAAATATTAAAAGGCTTTGCGAGGTGCTGGAGACTGACGAAAAAACAATGAATAATGTTCTTAAAATGATGATGCATAAGTACGATAACGACCAGTCAAGAGGTATTCATTTAATAAAATTGGAGGATAACTATCAGCTCTGTACAAAAAGGGAATATTATGAGTCTGTTAAAGCACTGACCGAGAAAAAAAGGCGTGCATCGCTTTCCAATGCATCGCTTGAGACCTTATCGGTTATTGCATATAATCAGCCTGTTACCCGCAGTTCAATTGAGTTTATAAGAGGTGTTAACAGTGACGGTTCTGTAAACAGGCTTCTGGAGTACGGGCTTATAGAGGAAAAGGGCAGACTCGATGCTCCCGGCAGACCTATATTATTTGGTACAAGCGAGGAATTTTTAAGGGTATTTAATTTAGAGTCATTATCGCAATTGCCTGATGTGGAGCTTGAATATAATTTTTCAAGCCTTAACGGTGAGCTTACAAACGGTGAGCAAACCACCATTGACTTAGGTGACGGGTATGAGGATTTTTATATTGATATTCAGACAGATGTTGCTAAAGAAGGCGAGCAAACAGACAGTACCGATACGGAGGTAAACGGCTAAAATATGAGTCCCGTAATTTTAACAGTTTTATTGGTAATAGCTTTTATAGCATTGCTGATTAACATTCCTGTATATATTGAATTTTGTTTTGGTATTGATAACGATTTAAAAACATCATCAAAGCTTAATTTAAGTATATTCAGGGGTAGAATTAAATTTAAAATTCCTGATTTTAAAAAAAGCTTTTCAAGGACTAAAAAAGAGGGAGAAGGGCAGGGAGATACAAACCCACAGCAATCCTTTTTAAAAAAGGCGGGAGAGCTTAAAACAATATCGGACAGGCTTTTAAATGTTTATAATAATTCAAAAACCCATATACGAAAAAAGCTTGTTTTAAGTAACCTTGATGTATATGTTAAATTCGGGCTTTTTGATGCATGCCAGACAGGTATAGCTACAGGCTATATATGGTCGGCACTTTATTCGGTATTTGCATTTGTATGCGAGAATGCCCGTGTTAAAAATCATAATTTTAATGTTGAGCCGTATTTTGAAAACAGTTATTTAGAGGCGAAGTGTAATGGCATAATTCGGCTTACATTGGTAAATATTATAAGTGTACTTTTAAGAATTTACTTTAATTATAAAAAGATTAATAAAAACAGGGAGGCATAAATTATGGTTAATCCAATAGAAGGTCTTGTAAGTGAAGCTATGAAAAATATTAAAGATATAGTAAATGTAAATACCATTATAG
>JAZSPJ010000169.1:0-9637 GCA_045537365.1 Clostridia bacterium | reverse complement strand
ACGATGCTATCGTAAATTAACTTTGATTTTTTAATAAATGGTTTAATATCAAATTTTTTAAAACTGTTATTTAATAAACCTATTTTGCATATCATTATATATACTAATTTTTTGAGGTACATATTATGAAAAAGCAAATTTATAAAAACACTTTATTAATTGTTGCCGTTGCATTATTAATACTATCATTGTTTTTGGGTATCGGTGTTGCAGTGTCTATGGGTGCTAAAAGCTCTGCCGAGCTAAAGCTATTTGTAAGTAACGGTTTAGGTGATAATAATGCAGGCTTTAAGCAAATGCTTTTTGCGGGAACTAAACGAAACCTCATATTTACGGCATTTGCCCTATTAGGTTCGTTTAATATTTGGATGTTTGCTATCTTTATTTTAATATATATGTTTAAAGGCTTTTCGGTGGGCTTTGCAATCTGCTTTACCTTAAAGCATTTTTCTGCGGGAATAAGTATTGGTATTATCGCATCATCCTTGCTGTACATAATTTTATTGTTTCCTATATATATAAGCTTTTTTTGCATCAGCTATAAATATGCAGTAAGCAAAAAAGGTTATAGTGCTATTGGCGGCTCTTCAAAACCAAAAATGCTTTTTAAAAGGCTTATTATTTATGCCGTGTTTTTTGTGCTTGCATTTATATTAAGTGTTCCGGAGGCACTTATTAATCCGTTAATACTAAAACTCATATAAAATAACACTAATTTCAACCAAAAAAGTAAATTTTTGCAGTATTTATATAAAAAATGCATAATGCAAATTAACTATTAATGCAATGTATTGTGCAATCATACAAAATTTAAAAATACTTATGTTTTAAGCCCTTAAAATGATAAAAAAAGCTTGCAAAATGGGCTTGATTATGGTATTATAATGAAAGCGTGGCATGACATACGATGATGTGGGAGGTTACCAATCGCAGCTGTATCAAGGGTTTGCGGTTAATTTCCACGGAGAATGTCCGAATCTTAGAACTCGGGCGGCAGCGTCACAGTCCTATGGAAGTATTATGCCCCCGTATGCCCTTTTGGCGTAGCGGGTTTTATAATGCTCATAGTACGACACACACGGCTTAGTGTGAGTTTTGACTGCCCAATGGCACCAAATACACTACGATAGGAGGTACTTAACAAAATGGCTAACAGTCAGAAAATCAGAATTAAGCTTAAAGCTTATGACCACCAGTTAATCGATCAGTCAGCTAAAAAAATAGTTGAAACTGCTGAAAGAACTGGCGCAAAGGTTGCAGGTCCTATTCCACTGCCAACTAAAAAAGAGATTATTACAATCTTAAGAGCAGTGCATAAGTATAAGGATTCTCGTGAACAGTTCGAACTCAGAACTCACAAAAGACTTATCGACATATTGGAACCTACAGCTAAAACAATTGAAACCCTGACAAAGATTTCTTTACCTGCAGGTGTAGATATCGAAATTAAGCAGGCGTAAGCAAATAAAAGTGTATTTGCTCAGTTGCTGTCTTTCCGGGGCAGCAGGTCATGTTGGAACACCTTAGTTTCAACCAATAACCATAAATAGGAGGAAAAGAAAAATGCAAAAGGCAATTTTAGGAAAGAAAATCGGAATGACACAGCTCTTTACTGCTGACGGCGATGTAGTTGCAGTTACAGTTGTAGAAGCTGGCCCCGTTGCTGTTGTTCAGAAAAAAACAGTAGAAAACGATGGTTACAATGCCATTCAGGTAGGCTTTATCGATGCTAAAGACAAGCATCTTACAAAGCCGGAAAAAGGTCACCTTGCAAAGGCTGGCGTATCAGGCAAAAGAGTATTAAAAGAATTCAGACTTGAGGATGATTCAGCTTACAATGTAGGCGACGAAATCAAAGCAGATGTATTCGCTGCCGGCGACAAGGTTGATGTAACAGGTATCAGCAAAGGTAAAGGCTTTGCAGGAACAATTAAAAGATGGGGCACACACAGAGGTCCTATGACACACGGTTCCGGTTATCACAGAGGCGTTGGTTCTATGGGTGCTTGTTCAACTCCATCAAGAGTTATGAAAAACAAAAAACTCGCAGGACACTTGGGTGTTGAACAGGTTACAGTTCAAAATTTAGAGATTGTTAAGGTAGATGCAGAGCAGAACATAATCCTTGTAAAAGGTGCTGTTCCCGGCCCTAAAGGCGGCGTTTTAACAATCAGAAATACAGTAAAAGCGTAAGATTTGGGAAAGGAGGACTAACAAATGCCTAAAGTAGCTTTATTTAATATAGAAGGAAGCAAAATCGGTGATATTGAGCTCAGCGAAGCAGTATTTGGTCAGAAAGTAAATACATCAGCACTTCATCAGGTTGTTGTAAATTACCTTGCAAACCAAAGACAGGGCACACAGAGCACAAAAACCCGTTCAGAAGTAAGAGGCGGCGGCATTAAACCTTGGAGACAAAAAGGTACAGGCCGTGCAAGACAGGGTAGCATAAGAGCTACACAGTGGATTAAAGGCGGTATCGCTTTAGGTCCTAAGCCAAGAGATTACAGATTCTCTGTAAACAAAAAGCTTAAAGCAGTTGCGCTTAAATCTGCACTCAGCTCAAAGGTTAACGACAACCAGATTATAGTTGTAGATGAAATCGCATTTGAAGAAATTAAAACAAAACAGGTTGCAAATATGCTCAAAGCTTTAAATGTAGAGTCAAAAGCATTAATCGTAACCAACGAAAAGAACGACAATGTTGTTAAATCCGCAAATAATATAGAGGGTGTAGCAACAACATTTATGGGTAGCCTTAATGTATACGATATATTAAAGTATGATGTAATGGTTATCACAAAAGACGCAGTAGCAAAAATTGAGGAGGTGTACGCTTAATTATGAATAAACATGATATTATTATTAAACCTATAATCTCTGAAAAGAGTATGGATCAGATGGCTGACAAAAAGTACACCTTTAAAGTAGCACTTGGTGCTAATAAAATCGAAATAGCAAGAGCCGTAGAAGATATCTTCGGTGTTAAAGTAGATAAGGTTACTACAGTCAGAGTAAACGGTAAAGTTAAAAGAATGGGCGCTACTTCCGGCAGAACACCTGAATGGAAGAAAGCTATTGTTAAGCTCACACAGGACAGCAAAACAATCGAATTCTTTGACTCAATGGCTTAATTAAACGGATAAGGAGTGAAAAGGAATGGCAATTAAAAAATATAATCCTACATCACCTGCCCGCAGATTTATGACTGTTTCAACCTTTGAAGAACTTTCTAAGGTTGCTCCCGAAAAATCTTTATTGGAACCCCTTAAAAAGAATTCCGGTAGAAATTCATACGGTAGAATAACAGTTCGTCACAGAGGCGGCGGAAATAAAACAAAATACAGAGTAATCGATTTTAAAAGAAATAAAGACGGTATTAACGCAAATGTTTTAACAATCGAGTACGATCCAAACAGAAGCGCAAACATCGCTTTAATTCAGTACGAGGATGGCGTTAAAACTTACATCATCGCACCACACGGTTTGAAAGTTGGCGATGTTTTAAGAAATGGCGCAGACGCTGACATTAAAGTTGGTAACGCACTTCCGATAGCAAACATCCCTGTTGGTACAATAATTCACAATATTGAGTTATTCCCAGGCAGAGGTGCACAGATGGTAAGATCTGCAGGTAACTCTGCACAGCTCATGGCTAAAGAAAACGGCTATGCACAGGTAAGACTTCCAAGCGGCGAGGTTAGAATGGTTAGCCTTAACTGCCGTGCAACTATCGGTCAGGTTGGCAATATCGACCACGAGAACGTATCAATCGGTAAAGCCGGCAGAAAAAGACACATGGGTTGGAGACCTACCGTACGTGGTGTTGTTATGAACCCATGTGATCACCCTCACGGCGGTGGTGAAGGTAAGTCACCTATCGGTATGCCAAGCCCTGTTACACCTTGGGGTAAACCTACACTTGGTTACAAAACCCGTAACAAGAAAAAACAGAGCAACAAGTACATTGTTAAAAAGAGAAACGGCAGATAATATATTTTATTTGATATTACCTTTTTGGAAGGAGGATCAATATGAGCAGATCAGTTAAAAAAGGACCTTTCGTCGACGAAAGACTTTTAATGAGAATAGAACAAATGAACGATGCTGGTGAAAAAAGAGTTGTTAAAACCTGGTCAAGAGCATCAACAATATTCCCACAGATGGTTGGTCACACAATCGCAGTTCACGACGGCAGAAAACATGTGCCCGTATATGTAAGCGAGGATATGGTTGGCCATAAGCTTGGCGAATTTGCTCCTACAAGAACATTTAAAGGTCATGCAGGCGCAAAAACATCAAATGTTAGATAATTAATTTAAACACTATAATATCCTAAAGTCTAAGGAAGGAGGATTTTAGAATGGAACAGGCAGTTACAAAGGAAGCAAGAGCTAAGCTTAGCTATGCTCGCATTTCTTCAAGAAAAGTTAAAATTGTAATTGATATGATTAGAAATAAATCTGTTGGTGAGGCTTTGGCAATCCTTAAGCTTACACCAAAGGCAGCATCTGAAATCGTAGAAAAACTTCTTAATTCAGCTATCGCAAATGCTGAAAACAATCACGAGATGGATGTAGAAAAGCTCTATGTTGCTGAAATCTTTGCAAATCAGGGTCCGACTCTTAAGAGAATCAGACCAAGAGCACAGGGCAGAGCATTCAGAATCAGAAAAAGAACAAGTCACATTACAGTTGTTTTAAAAGAGAAAGAATAATTAAAGGAGGTAAGAATCTTGGGCCAGAAAGTAAATCCACATGGATTAAGAGTCGGCGTTATCAAAGATTGGGATTCAAAATGGTACGCTGATAAAAATAATTATGGTGATAGTCTTGTAGAAGATTATAAAATAAGAAAATTCCTTAAAAAGTCACTTTTCTCAGCAGGTATAGCTAAAATCGAAATCGAAAAGAGCGACAATAAAGTAAGAATTCACATTCATACAGCTAAACCCGGTTTGTTAATCGGTAAAGGCGGAGCAGAAAAGGACAAAATTAAGGCGGATGTTGAGAAATTAACAGGTAAAAATGTAATAATCGACATTGTTGAGGTTAAAAACGCAGAGGTTAATGCACAGCTCGTTGCTGAAAACATTGCAAGCCAGTTAGAGAGACGTATTTCTTTCAGACGTGCTATGAAGCAGGTTATGCAGAGAGCAATGAAAATGGGTGCTAAAGGTATAAAAACCGCATGTTCAGGCCGTCTTGGCGGTGCTGAAATCGCTCGTACAGAGCAGTATCATGAAGGTACTATTCCGCTTCAGACACTCAGAGCTGACATTGATTACGGTTTTTATGAGGCAGATACAACTTACGGTAAAATTGGTGTTAAGGTTTGGATTTACAAAGGTGAAATCTTAAACGCATCAGCTGACAAAAAGCCGGAAGGTAAGAGTAAAGGAGGCAGATAATTATGTTGTTACCTAAAAGAGTTAAATACAGAAGAGTAATGAGAGGCCGTTTAAAAGGCCAGGCAACACGCGGTAACAAGGTTAATTATGGTGAATATGGTTTACAGGCACTTGAAGGTGCATGGATCACAAGTAACCAGATTGAGGCTGCCCGTATTGCTATGACTCGTTATATAAAAAGAGGTGGTCAGGTTTGGATTAAAATATTCCCTGACAAACCTGTTACAGAAAAACCTGCTGAAACTCGAATGGGTTCAGGTAAAGGTTCACCGGAGTACTGGGTTGCAGTTGTTAAGCCCGGTCGTGTAATGTTTGAAATCGGCGGTGTTGCTGAGGATGTTGCCAGGGAAGCTATGCGTCTTGCTATGCACAAGCTCCCAATCAAGTGCAAATTCGTAACTCGCGCTGAGCAGGAAATGGAGGGTGATTCGAGTGAAAATTAATGAAATCAGAGATTTAACTGATATGGAATTAAATCAGAAATTAGAGGATTTAAAAGCTGAATTGTTTAACCTTAGATTTCAACATGCTACAAATCAGCTCGATAATCCAAGAGTTATTACTGATGTAAAAAGAACAATAGCAAAAATAAAAACAATCCTTCGTGAAAGAGAATTAAAACAGACCGTTTAAGAGAGGAGGAGTTTGTAAATGGAACGAAATTACAGAAAAACCCGTATAGGTAAAGTAATCAGCGACAAGATGGACAAAACTATCGTAGTTGCTATTGAGTATAATGTTAAACATAAATTATACAGCAAAATCGTTAAAAAGACTTATAAATTAAAAGCTCATGACGAGCAGAATATAGCTAAAATTGGTGACAGAGTTAAGGTTATGGAAACAAGACCGTTATCTAAGGATAAGAGATGGAGACTTGTTGAAGTAGTTGAAAAGGCTCAATAATTTATAGGAAGGAGAGAGTCAAGTGATTCAACAACAGACATTATTAAAAGTTGCCGACAATACAGGCGCTAAAGAACTTATGTGTATCAGAGTTTTAGGCGGCAGCAAAAGAAGATTTGCAAATATCGGCGATGTAGTAGTTGCTTCCGTTAAAAAAGCAACACCCGGCGGTGTTGTAAAAAAAGGTGATGTAGTAAAAGCTGTTATCGTTAGAAGCGTAAAGGGTGTAAGAAGAAACGACGGAACTTACATTAAGTTTGACGAAAACGCAGCAGTTATTATAAAAGAGGATAAAACCCCAAGAGGTACTCGTATATTTGGACCTATCGCTCGTGAATTAAGAGATCATGATTATATGAAAATCTTATCATTAGCACCGGAAGTTTTATAATTGGAGGTGGCGTAAAATGAAAAACAGAATTCACATTAAAAAAGGTGACAACGTAGTTGTTATCAGCGGTAAGGACAAAGGCAAAAAGGGTAAGGTTTTGTCAGTTGGTATTAACAAAAGAACTGTTATAGTTGAAGGCGTTAATATGGCTACAAAGCACACTAAACCAAGAAGACAGGGCGAAACAGGCGGTATCATAAGCCAGGAAGCTCCAATCTATGCTTGCAAAGTAATGCACATTTGCGACAAATGTTCAAAACCAACCCGTATAGGCTACAAAGTTCTTGAGGACGGAACAAAAACAAGATATTGTAAAAACTGTTTAGAAGTTTTGGACAACTAATATAAAATAATAGAGAGGAGGATTTTCTAAATGGTAAGAATGAGAGCTAAATACGAAGAAGAAGTTAGACCGGCTCTTATGGAGAAATTCGGATACAAAAGTCCGATGCAGATCCCTAAGTTCGATAAAATTGTTATAAATATCGGCGTTGGCGAAGCAAAAGACAACGCTAAAGCACTTGAAGCGGCTGTTGCAGACCTTGCTGCTATCACAGGTCAGAAACCTGTTGTTACCAAAGCAAGAAAATCAGTAGCTAACTTCAAAATCAGAGAAGGTATGAATATCGGCTGTAAAGTTACCTTAAGAAGCGACAAAATGTATGACTTTATGGATAGATTGTTCAACATTGCGCTTCCGCGTGTAAGAGACTTCCGCGGTATTAACGGAAACTCCTTTGACGGCAGAGGTAACTATGCTTTGGGTATAAAAGAACAGCTTATATTCCCTGAAATAGATTACGAAAAGATTGACAAATTAAGAGGAATGGATATCATTTTTGTTACAACAGCAAACACTGATGCAGAAGCAAAAGAATTGCTTACATTAATGGGCGCACCATTCATCAAAGCGTGAGAGGAGGATATTTCAAATGGCAAAAAAATCAATGATTTTAAAACAGCAAAAACCACAGAAATATAAAACCCGTGAATATACCAGATGTAAAATCTGCGGCAGACCTCATGCATATTTAAGAAAATTCGGCATTTGCCGTATCTGCTTTAGGGAATTAGCTTACAAAGGCCAGATTCCGGGTGTTAAAAAAGCAAGCTGGTAAGAATTAATTAATTATACTGATAAAGATTTATAAAAGGAGGTAGCACAATGCAAATTACCGATCCAATCGCTGATATGCTTACTCGTATCAGAAATGCAAATTCATCAAAACACGAATCAGTAAACATTCCTGCATCAAAGGTTAAAGTAGCTATTGCTAAAATCTTATTAGATGAAGGCTACATTGCAGGTTATGAGGTTATTGAAGACGGTTTGCAGGGCGTAATTAAAGTTACACTTAAGTACGGTGCAAATAAACAAAAAGTTATAACCGGTTTAAAAAGAGTTAGTAAACCAGGTCTTAGAGTATATGCTAATAAAGAAGAGTTACCAAGAGTATTAAAAGGTCTTGGCATCGCTATTATATCAACCTCAAAAGGTATAATGACCGACAAAGAGGCTCGTAAGAACAATGTCGGCGGCGAAGTATTAGCATTTGTTTGGTAAAAAATCAGGAGGTGGAACAATATGTCAAGAATAGGAAGAATGCCTATCGAGCTCCCTCAGGGTGTTACAGTAAATGTTGACGAAAACAATACTGTTACAGTTAAAGGACCTAAAGGCACATTAGTTAAAGATCTTCACAAAGATATGAAGATTGTTGTTGAAGCTAATCAGCTTGTTGTTGAAAGACCTTCTGAAGCTAAAGAACACAAAGCACTTCACGGTCTTACAAGAACACTTTTAAACAATATGGTTGTTGGTGTTACAAACGGCTATGAAAAAGTTCTTGAAATCAACGGTGTTGGTTACAGATGCGCAAAGCAGGGCAAAAAGCTCAGCTTAACATTAGGATATTCTCATCCTGTAGAATTTGAGGATGCAGACGACTATACATTTGAAGCTCCTTCACCTAATACAATTATTGTAAAAGGTATTGACAAACAAATTGTTGGTCAGATAGCTGCTATTGTCAGAGAAAAGAGACTTCCTGAACCTTATAAGGGCAAGGGTATCAAGTATGCTGACGAAGTTATCAGAAGAAAAGAAGGTAAAACTGGTTCTAAAAAATAAGGGACCGGAAAGGAGTAAACTGAAATGATTAGTAAGAAAAGCAGTAATGCACAGAGAATAAAAAGACATTTAAGAGTTAGAAATCATGTTTCCGGTACACCTGCTCGTCCAAGACTTAATGTATTCAGAAGTAACAGCAACATATATGCTCAGATTATTGATGATACAAACGGCATAACCTTAGTTTCAGCATCAACACTTGATAAAGAAATTAAAGAAAAGGTTAGCTACGGCGGCAACAAGGATGCTGCTAAAGAAGTTGGATTGCTGGTTGCACAGAGAGCTCTTGATAAAGGTATTAAAGCAGTTGTATTTGACAGAGGCGGATACATTTATCACGGCAGAGTTGCAAATCTTGCAGAAGGTGCCAGAGAAGGCGGCTTAGAATTCTAAGACAAGGAGGTTATAGAGCTTTTATGGAAAGATTTGATGCAAACGCAGTAGAAATGAAAGAAAAAATCGTTAGCATAAACCGTGTTGCTAAGGTTGTAAAAGGCGGTAGAACATTCAGATTCAGCGTTTTAGTTGTAGTAGGCGACGAAAACGGCCATGTTGGCGTTGGTACAGGTAAAGCAGCTGAAATACCTGATGCGGTTAGAAAAGCTATTGAGGATGCTAAAAAGAATATGATTAATGTTCCTACAGTTGGAACTTCAATTGCTCACGAGGTTATTGGTGAGTTTGGCGCAGGAAGAGTACTTCTTATGCCGGCTAAAGAGGGTACAGGAGTTATCGCTGGCGGCTGTGTAAGAGCAGTTGTTGAGCTTGCAGGTATAAGTCGGATCGTAGCCATGTCGTT
>JAZSPJ010000124.1:0-2291 GCA_045537365.1 Clostridia bacterium | reverse complement strand
TAAAAATACCCTTTGCTCCGGTATGCTTTTTTACAGTATACAAAATAATTGCCGTACCGCATATAATATACTCTGCAAAAATGTATGCTATAAGATTATAACAGGCACTTGTAAATGAGTTGTTGCTGCCGCTTAAAATTACAATAAAAAGTGCAATCATCAAAATACTGCTGCGGTGGGGTGTAGTGTATTCCTCAAGGGGTGATGCAATATTGTAAGCGCTTTTTTTAAGCTTTATTCCTATTAAATAAGCCGATAGCCTGATAATCACAAAGGCTGTTAATGCCGACGAGGCTATAAGAATAAAGGGAATAAATCTTATTGTAAAATCCTGTATAATATCGTATACCGTACCAAAGGCATCTAAAGCCTCACTTGGTATAATTGCTTTATTTTGATTTAAAAGCTCGGTATATATTGGTTTTGTACTTTCAAAAACAGGATTTATATTATCTTTAATTACATCAACCTTATCGTAAAACTTAAGCTTTGCCAAATCAAGCAGAGCAACCGCAAGGTTAGCTAAGGTTACGCCTTTAACAAGGTCTGTCAAATCGTTTATTTTTTTATCGTACATTGAAGAAAGCACCATTGACGGCATAATAATATTTACAATCTGAATTAAAAATACAATTAATTTTGTTTTTAAAAAAATTGAAATAAAAGTTAAAGCAATTGTAAAAGCTATGCATAATTTTGCTTTGTCTGAAAAACTCACGCCAAACAGAATATATGTAAATACTGCAGTTGTAAGCACAGTAAACACAACACCGCCTGATGCGAAAGGTGTAACAAGTGCGCACAAAACAGCAAGCAATATTTTAGAAAGTTTTAAATTTTTATGTGGGTTTTGTGAGCTATTTAAATCCATTTCAAACCTCCATTTTGATAAAAATATCCATAATACATATATTATATCACTCATCAGCCGATTTATCAAGCAAAAAAAGTAAAAATTTAAAGTTATGAATAATATTTTAACAATCTGTAAATTAATAATGTTAGATAATACAAAAAAGGAGTAAAAATTATGGATATAACATCATTAATTTTAGTAATTATAGGAGCGCTTAACTGGGCATCAATAGGAATTTTTAAATTCGACCTTGTTGCGGCGCTCTTTGGCGGTCAAACTGCTGTACTTGCAAGAATCATATATACTCTTGTAGGTCTTGCAGGCGTATGGTGCATAACCTTCCTGTTCCGTGACGGCGTAGTAAGAAAAGATAAATAAGAACAATTAAAAAGATACTGGTTGGGCGATAAGGCTTAATCAGTATTTTTTTATTGTAAAATATTAAAAATAACTCTTTACGAAATTAAAATTTTATGGTAAAATTATGTTGTAATATAGTATTTAAGGAGAAGCACAAAATGTCAAACAGACAGGACAACATACGAAATTTTTGCATAATAGCACATATCGACCATGGCAAATCCACTTTGGCTGACAGAATGCTCGAAAAAACGGGTGTTTTGACACAAAGGGAAATGCAGGACAGAATTTTAGATAATATGGACCTTGAAAAAGAAAAGGGTATAACCATAAAAGCAAGAGCTGTTAAACTTGTATATAACGCAAAGGACGGCAAGGAATATACATTTAATCTTATAGATACCCCCGGACATGTTGACTTTAACTACGAGGTATCCCGTAGCTTAGCTGCTTGTGAGGGCGCAATTTTAATAGTTGATGCTGCACAGGGTATTGAGGCACAGACACTTGCAAATACTTATCTTGCGCTTGACCACGACTTGGAGCTTGTACCGGTAATTAATAAAATCGACCTGCCAAGCGCACGTCCTGACGAGGTTAAAGAGGAAATTGAAAATATTATAGGTATAGAGGCAGAGGACGCACCGCTTATATCGGCTAAAAACGGCATTGGTATTGAGGATGTGCTTGAAAAGGTAGTAGAGCTTGTACCGCCGCCGACGGGCGATGAAAACGCACCTTTAAAGGCACTTATATTTGACTCATATTACGATGCATACAAAGGTGCAATTGTATATGTAAGAGTAGTAGACGGTAAATTAAAAGCAGGGGACAGAATTAAATTTATGGCAACCGGCAAGGAATTTGATGCTGTTGAGGTTGGTTTTTTGTCACCCCTCGGTTCAATACCCGCGAAAGAGCTTTCGGCAGGTGATGTTGGCTATATTGCGGCATCAATTAAAACAGTATCCGATGCCAGAGTGGGCGATACTGTAACTTTGAGCGAAAATCCTGCGCCTGAGCCGATGCCAGGTTATAAAAAGGTTAATCCGATGGTTTACTGCGGTATTTATCC
>JAZSPJ010000147.1:0-4438 GCA_045537365.1 Clostridia bacterium | reverse complement strand
TTATAATTTCTTTCGTAAAATAACTCGGCGCAGGCTGTGCCGATAGCACCCGATGCGCCTGTAATAAATACTGTTTTCATAAGAAAAACTCCTTAACACATTAATATGAACATTATATCAAAAAAAATAAAAATAATCAATGTTGAATGTTGACAAATCTCAAAAAAAATGTTAAAATATTCCTACAAGTAGGAAAAGTATGAATTTTTTAAAGGGGATTAAATTATGCCAAAATCAAAGCATATACTTGGTTTTTCTAACGGAAAGCATATTTTCGGCACGGTAAAAGTGGGCGAAAAAGGACAGATTGTTATACCAAAGGATGCAAGGCGCATATTTAATATTAATGCAGGCGACACACTTTTAATACTTGGCGATGAAAACAGCGGTATAATCGTATCAAAGCCCGATGTGGTTAATGATGCCGCAATGAAAGTATTTAATAATTTAAACAAATGAAAGGATTGTGATTTATGTCAACAGTTAAACAAAGGGCTAAAAATTTATGGACTTATTTTACATTGTATGAAAAGGTATGGTTTTTCTCTATTTTAATTTTATCTGTGATTATTGCCTTTGCATTTCCCGAAGAGGATATGAACGGCGTTAACGGCAAAATTATAATGGGTTTATATCTTTTGGATATATTTTTAAATATACTTTGCGAGCTTTTAATTTCAAAGCAAAGCAAGTGGAATTTTATTGTTTCGGTGTTTGTTGAAATAACGGAAATAGTAACTTTAATTGTACTTGCAAGCAGATTTGCAACAATGGCAGTTACACTGTTTTTTTGGCTTCCGATAGATATTATAAGCTTTATTGTATGGCACCGTCATCCCGATAAGCAGGAGGCAGAGCTTACAGTTGTTAAAAAATTAAGCGGACTTGCAAGCTTTCTTGTTATAACAGGTATAGTTGTATGGACTGTTGTTATAGGCTATTTTCTTTCGGGCCTTGACATTGCGACAGACCTTTTTGGCGGTAACGAATTAATAGAGAATATTGTTTGCTACCTTGATGCCTGTGCATCGGCAGTTGGTATTGCAAACGGTGTGTTTATACTGCTAAGATACCGTGAACAATGGATTGCGTGGTATATTTGCACATTCCTCGAAACTGCTATAAATATACTTTCAGGTCAGTGGGTGCTTTTGGTGCTTAAGGCAGGATATTTAACAAATACAACTTATGGATATATAAAGTGGACTAAATACATAAACAGCAGAAAAGCCTTGCAAAAATAGTTTATAATCAGTGGCAGAAAACCATCACAAAAGTGATGGTTTTCTTTTTTGCATATTATTAGTAGAAAAAATGCTGAAAATGTTGATTTTTTTATGGTTTTATGTTACAATATAAAAGATTAATAATATGCAGTAATTTTTTATTGTATGTTAGTATCATTTTAACCTGATTTATTAAGCAAATTATTTGTAGAAAGAAGATGTTAAACTTATGGCAATGACTTATGAAAGAAAAAAACACAGGCAAAATTATTTTATTTACACTATTGTGGCTGCAACTTTGATTTGTGTATTGTTTTTTTCTATGATAGTCTCTTTTTATTTTGAAGCTGACGCTGAAGCTTATGAAATGTTACATATTCAGACAAAGCAAATTAAAGATGACTTAACCTTGCAGTTAAAATCCGATAAGGAGAATCTTATAACAATGGCAAACTTTGCTTCAAAGCTTTATGCAAGGGGAGAGAGTTACAGCATTATGTTTGACTCTTTTAAACCTATTGGTTTATATTCAAGAATCGGTATTTTAAATCCTGACGGTACATTTATGACAAAGGACGAAACAGTTGATTTAAGCGGAAAAATCTCTTTTGAACAAGAGGCACTTAAGGGCGAGCATATTACAGGCAGAACTTATAGCTATTCAAGACCGGATGAAAAAGTTGTAAGGTGCGCTGTACCGGTAGAGGTAGATGATGAAACAGTTGGTATAATATATGGTATTATTAAGATAGAAACCATAAACAAAAAATACAGCGATATGGCAGAGGATTTAGATGCTCAGCTTTTTGTGTACGATAAAGAAACCGGAAAGTTTATTATAGATACAATCGACAGAAATCCGGGTGAATTGTCACAACTAAAAACCAGAGAGTTTAACAAAGGTTATTCTTACGAAAAATTAACAACAACAGATAAAGGCTTCAGCTCATTTAAGTCGGTATTCACGGGTGAAGATTTGTACATACATTATTCAACCATTGAGGATTTTAACTGGTGTATTATGCTTGCACGTTATGAATCACAGGTTTTTGCAGATACACACGAATTGTTTAAAAACCTTCTTGTAGTATTTGCATTAATAATTCTGGTTATAGCTTTATATCTGCAAATGGTATTAAAAACTGAGAGGCAAAGAACAAAATTAAATGTTGAATCTTCTACTATAAGAAAGCTTCTTTTGGAAGTAAACGAGCACTATACAAACATCACCTCGGCTATGAAAAATATATGTGAATTTTCAAAAGCACGCTCATCTTTTTTTGCAGATACGGATAATGAGGATTATTTTTATATTAATCCTGCATTTGAAAATATGTTGTTAACAGGGGATGACAGAAAGTATTTTAAAAGTGAGGTTTTTAAATTTGCTGTAAGTGTTCAAGGTGCAAATAAGTCACCCATAAGCTTTATGCAGATTATACCGAACAACCACCTTGAAAAAACAAATATTAAATTATATGAATTTTTGGTAAAACACAGTATTAAAGATATTTCTTATGCAATTATTGCCGAAAAGAATAATCATATAAGTGTACTTGGTACAATTAATCCTAAAAAGAGCACTGTAGCAAGAAAGCTTATTGAGGATGTTGCAGTTTGCTTTTCGATTGCTATATTTAATAAAAAGCATCTTAACAAAACACAGCTTGCCGCTACAACTGATTCGCTTACAGGTGCTTTAAACAGAGTAGCATATAAAAAAGACATTTTGGTATTTGATGAGAAAAAACCTAATGATTTTTCCTGTATCTATATTGATGTTAATGAACTTCATATAAGAAATAATAAATACGGTCATGCTGCGGGCGACGAAATGCTTATATATATTGCCAACACATTAAAAGAAGTATTTTTCGGACATCCTGTTTACCGTATGGGCGGCGATGAGTTTTTGGTATTTACGGAAAGTATATCGCAGGAAACAATTAAGCAGAATATAGAATTATTTATGGAGCAGTTAAAGAAGGTAGGATACCATGTATCGCTTGGCTTATCATACAGAACTCAGAATACAAATTGTGAGGAAATGGTTCGTGAGGCTGAAATAAGAATGTATGAGGCAAAAGCACAGTATTACCAGAACAAACATAATCTTAGCATTTCTGAGAATAAAGATAAGAATTTTAAAATCACAAAAACAGGTATACGGGAAATAGATACTATGTTATCTGTTTTAAAAGAGCATTATAACGGTATTTACAGAGTATCTTTAGATAACGATAATGCACACAGAATACTTATGCCGTCGTATTTTGGCTATAAAGAGGACGAGGCTGCCTTTTCAAAATTGCTTGCAAAGTATATCGATGACATTGTGCATCCTGATTATCACAGGGCTGTTATGAGCTTTTTAAATTACGATGCAATCAGAAGGCAGATTGCAGAGGGAAAAACACCGTCAATTACATATCATAAAACAAACGGTGAAACCGTTACACTTACCGTATACAGCTTAACAGACGATACTCAAAATGTAAATGATACCTTGTGGGTTTTTGCAAGGGATTAAACTATAAACGGAGGAAATAAATGTGTTATTGCAGCTTATAAAATTTGCAATAGTAGGCGTAATAGCCGCTATTGCTGATGTGGGAGCTTTAGTTGTATTAAAAGAGCTTTTAAATTTTGATGTTCTTTTAGCATCTGCAATTTCCTTTAGTTTTTCGGTTGCAGTTAATTATATTTTAAGTATGAGCTTTGTTTTTAAAAGTAAAAACATAAGCAAAATCAGGGAATTTATTATATTTGTATGCTTAAGTATCGGCGGACTTATATTAAACCAATTTATTTTATGGATTGGCACTGAGTTCACTCAAATACATTATTTGATTATAAAAATTCTTGCTATGGTAATTGTGCCAGTGTACAATTTTATAACAAGAAAGGTGTTTCTTGAATCTAAAGAAAATTGAGGATATAATAAAGTTATGAACAAATTACCAGAAAAGGATTTGAGAATTAAAAACAATTTAATATCATCATTTATATATCAGGTTGTATTAATATCACTCAGCTTTCTTTTGCCAAGATTGTACCTTGAAAATTTTGGTTCGGAGGTTAACGGTGTACTTTCAACCATAAAGCAGATTTTTATGTATATGGTTCTTTTAGAGGCTGGTGTAGGTCTTGCTACAACACAGGCACTTTATAAAAGTATAGGCGAGAATGACTATAAAAGTGCAAATGAGGTA
>JAZSPJ010000064.1:0-2005 GCA_045537365.1 Clostridia bacterium | reverse complement strand
ACGGTACTGCCTGCACCCATAAATGTTATTTTAAGCATAACAAAATACCTCCGTTATTTATATTTTACAAACATTTTAGCATAATTTTGTTAAAAAAAGAATTGTAAAATGTGACAAAAATATGTTATAATGTGACTTAAGGTGATAATGATGAGATGGGATAAAATTATAATAAACAAAAGATTTAATGACCTTAATCCATTGCTTTTAGGCTGGGAAAAATGTGACAGCAATCATAGCTATGGGCCAAGTGTGCGTACATACTGGATAGTGCATTATGTAGTATCTGGTTCGGGCAAGCTGTATACAGGCAAAAAGTGCTACAATATAAAAAAGGGGCAGATATTTATTATTAAGCCCGACGAAATAACTACCTATACTGCCGATACCCATACCCCCTGGCATTATATATGGATAGCATTCGACGGCAAGCTTGCGCAAAAAATGAATAAAATTAAAAAAAGAGTTTTGGATTACCCCGAAACTACTTTTCTGGACATACTTAAATGTGCCGATAAAAACACCACTGCCGAGGAATTTGTGGCATCAAAGCTGTTTGAAATGTATTCGGTTTTATTTGATAAAAATGAAAAGAATACAAATTACGAAAAAATGGCTTATGATTATATTTGCGCCAATTATATGAACGATATAAAAATAGACGAGGTAGCCAAGCTTGCAGGTGTAAACCGAAACTATCTTTCAAGGCGCTTTAAAAAAGCTTATGGTATAACTATGCAACAGCTTTTGGTAAACACAAGGCTTGCGCATAGTATTGAGCTTTTAGGGCAGGGCATATCCGTTGCAAGTGCATCGGCACTTGTAGGTTACGATGATGCTTTTAATTACTCGAAAATGTTTAAAAAGAATTATGGAGTAAGCCCCAATAATTATATAAAAGAAAAACCCGCACATTAATTTGTACGGGTTTTATACTATTCAATTTTTGTGAGTTCTAATTTATATTCTTTTCCGCTTTCCAGCTTTATTTTATCAACTCCTGTAAGTGAGGATTCACCGTTTTCAAAAACTGTCCACCACAAATTTTCATCTGGGTTATCGCTTATGCCGTCAACAGAGTGTATATACCTTCCGTAAGAACTTTTTTCAAACTCTATTAAGCCTTCTGCCTCTAAAAAATCACCGAGATATACATAGCTTGATATATATTCTGTGGTTTTTTCGCTGTTTTCGTGGGGTACACTTATACAAAGCGAAAATGTTTTTTCGGTGGAGGTTTTAAAATTGTTTTTTGGTGCGTTTGTGCATGCTGTAAATACCAAAACAGTAGCCAAAAGCAATAAAAATATTTTTTTTGACATTGTTATTCACCTCAGATTTCAAATGTGATTTTATGATTTACGCAATATTCTTTTCCTTTTTCAAGCTCAATTATGCTTGGCTTTTTGGTTATATCCTTTTCGCTCCACTCATAGCTTTGTAAGCCGTTCCAGGGTTCAACACACATATAGTTTGCCATAGGCTTGTGCCAAAGCAAAAGATGGTTAAAGTCCTCAAACTCAACCTTGATTTTTCTTGTACCGCCTCTGTGGGCAAGTGTACAGAATTGAGAGTTGAATTTTTCAAAAACAAGAGCATCTATTTTAAAGTAATCGTGCTTAAGTGCGAGAATTTTACTGTCGGTAATTATTCTGGTTTTTATGTCGGTTAAGTAATTGCCGTTTAATGCTACTGCATCAAGTGTTTCGTTTTCGTTGAATATAACATCATATTCTTCAATGCCCTCGGGTGTAGCATAGCCTTCGTGAGCGCCTATTGAAAAATACATTTTTCCGTCGGTTAAGTTTTTTACATTGTATGTAACATTTAATTTGTTATCTGCGGTAATGTAGTTAATACGCAGTTCAAAATCAAAGGGGTAAACCTTTAAGGTTTCCTCATTGGAGCAAAGTAAAAAAGTAATGCTGTTTTTCCAGTTCCTTTAAATCCAGTAATAAAGCACTGATTTTTATCCACCAACCCTGAAATATTAACATTTTCAGAC
>JAZSPJ010000069.1:0-2212 GCA_045537365.1 Clostridia bacterium | reverse complement strand
GCCTATTTCTCTTGTTCGCTCTGTAACCGATACAAGCATAATATTCATTATGCCTATACCGCCAACTAAAAGCGATACGCCTGCTACACCTGCCAAAACAATACTCATAGTATCTGTAAGCTCGTTAATTGTGTCAAGTATACTGCTCATATTGCTTACCCTGTAAGCATTTGAGTTGCTGAATACGCCCATAAGGTAATTGTCGATTAATTTTTGAGCATCTTGTGATACTTCCTTTGACTTTGCATTAAATATGTATGAGCCCATTGAAAAGCTTCTAGTTACCTTTGATGCAAGAGTGTAGGGGATAAGTATAATGTCGTCGGCACTTGCCTCTGCGCTATCAGCGGTTTCCTCAAGTACACCTACAATTTGCATTGTTACGCCGTTAACCTTGATGGTATTACCGATAACCTCTGTATTGCCAAAGAGCTCTTTAGCAATATAAGTGCCTATTACACAGTTGTTAAGTCTGTTTTCATAATCGGCATATTCAATTGACCTGCCATAAAGTATTTCAAGGTTTTTAATATGTGCATAGTATTCATTTACGGCGACACATTGGCTTACATCAACATTAGTGCTTCCGTTTTTTGCTGTTGTGCCGTTTAATGTTATGGAAGGCGACATTGCGTCCAGATAGTCAGGATTATCGTCAACTAAATTCTGCATATCGTCAATCGATACATTTCTGTTACCGCCTCTGCCGAACACATTAACTGTAATTGTGGTTGCGCCAAAGCTTTCAAACTGCTCTATAACATCGTGTGTTAAGCCGTTTACAATACTTACAATAACTATAACCGCCGCAACGCCTATAATTATGCCCAGCATAGTTAAAAACGACCGCAGTTTACTGCCTGCAAGGCTTTTTATTGCAAGGGTAAATGCTTGTTTAATATTCAATATTCACCCTCCTCTTTTATCTGGTCTGATATAATTTTGCCGTCGTGTATACGCACAACTCTTTTTATGCGTTCGGCAATTGAGTTGTCGTGAGTAATAAGTACAATTGTTGTACCCTCGGCATTCAATTTCTTTAAAAATTCTATAACCTCGTTACCTGTTTTGGAGTCAAGTGCTCCTGTAGGCTCATCGGCAAGTATAACAGGCGGTTCGCCTGCAAGTGCCCTTGCAATTGAAACCCTTTGCTGCTGACCGCCTGATAACTGCGACGGGTATTTTGATGCTCTGTCAAGCAGGCCTACACGCTCTAAAGCTTTGCTTGCACACTCTCTGCGTTCTGCCGGCTTAAGCCCTTTATATAAAAGGGGGAGTTCAACATTTTCTATAACCGTTAATTTTGGTATTAGGTTGTATTGCTGAAATATAAAACCAAGCTCACGGTTTCGTATATGTGCAAGGGATTTTTCGTCCATTTTGCTTACATCGTTGCCGTTTAAAAAGTATGTACCCGATGTTGGTATATCCAGACACCCTATAATATTCATACAGGTGGATTTACCTGAGCCAGACGAGCCAACAATGGCAACAAACTCGCCCTTTGTTATATTTAAGCTTATACCGTCAAGCGCCCTTATTTCGCTGTCGCCGTCGGAGTATATTTTATATATATCTTTAAGTTCTATCATAATTTATAAGTTCCTTTTAAGATTATCTGCTTCTTTGCATATTGCCACCGCCGCCGGGCATACCTCCACCCATAGGCATTGAGCCGCCCATAGGCATACCGCCGCCCATAGGCATACCATTCATAGTCTGTGTGGCTGATGCTTCAGTTGTATCAGGAAGTAATACTATATCGCCCTCATTAAGTCCGCTCTTTATTTCAATAAAGCTGCCGTCGCTTAAGCCTGTTTCAACCTGTACAACTGTAAATCCGGCGGGCACATTTAAGGATTTTTTTATAGTTTCCATTCTCTTTTCCATTGTATCATCGGTATCTTTAGCTGATTGTGCTTTTGCAGTTATAGTAAATAAATCAAATACCGATGATGTATTTTTACCGTCAGGCATATTTTGAGGTCTCTCACCTTGTGGCATCTGAGAAAAATCGGGTCTTTCTCCCTCAGGCATCTGTGAAAAGTCAGGCATTTCACCATCAGGAATTTTTGAAAAATCAGTATTGTTCTGTGTGTTATTATCTGCACCTTTGCCCTCTTTTACAATTACAAAGTTACCTCGTCTTACAGCCGAAACAGGTACTTTTAATACATCTGTTGCTTCATCTACAAAGTCGGATCGTAGCCAT
>JAZSPJ010000039.1:0-5734 GCA_045537365.1 Clostridia bacterium | reverse complement strand
CGCAGAAAGAGCTATAAGTGCTATGGCATTAGGTAATACCATAAGCTGGTTGAACATATCTGTTAATTCCCAAACAAGGTCGTTTGACATTACAGAGCCTAAGAATACGAACACAACTGCTATTACAGAATATACAACTGTGGCTTTTTTACCGAATAAATATTCAACATTAATTTTACCGAAAAGATTCCAGCTTAATATTGTAGAAAAAGCAAAGAAAAGTAAGCATATCGCAATAAGGATGTTACCTACATTTGTACCAAAAACTTCGCCAAGTGCAACCTGTGCAAGATTTGCTTTATTAATACCAAGCTCTGCTATTGCAGTTGAAACATCGCCGCCTGCAGCAAGTGCTTCTTTAGATGCAACTGCAATTGCACCATCGCCTGCATAAAGTGTAGAAATAACAATTAATGCAGTAATTGTAAGTACTACAAATGTATCAATAAATACACCAATCATTGCAGTAATACCCTGTGTATGAGGTTCTGAAACATCAGCCATTGCGTGAGCGTGTGGGGTAGAACCCATACCAGCTTCGTTAGAGAAAAGACCTCTTTTTGCACCCTGACTGATAGCCGATTTGATTGCATAACCAATTGAACCGCCAATTAAAGCATTTGGAACAAATGCATATTTAAATATCATACCAAAGGTTTCAGGTATATATTTAATACGGATTGCAATAACAACTAAGCCTATAATGATATACAATCCTGCCATAACAGGTACTAATTTTTCTGTCCATGCAGCAAGTCTTTTTGCACCGCCGATAAATACAAATGCCGAAACCAAAGCAACAACAATACCAACTATCCAAGCCGGAACATTAAATGCAGTAGCAAATGTTGAACCTATTGAGTTTGACTGAACCATTGCACCCATAAAGCCAAGCGCAAGTATAACGGCAATTGCAAAAAATGTTGCAAGGAATGTACCGAATTTGCCCTTAAAAGCTTCTTTTATGTAGTAAACAGGTCCGCCTGATACCGTGCCATCATCGTGTACAACTTTTGTTTTTTGAGCGAGCATAGCCTCGGCATATATTGTAGCCATACCAAAGAATGCTATAATCCACATCCAGAATATCGCACCGGGTCCGCCAATTAATATAGCACCGCAGGCACCAACTATGTTACCTGTACCAACCTGTGCCGCAACAGCTGTTGCAAGCGCCTGGAATGAGCTCATACCGTTTTTTTGTGCACCGCCGTTTAAGCTGAAGTTGCCAAAAACCTGTTTCATACCTTCTTTAAAGCAACGAACCTGAATAAAGCGGGTTTTTACCGTGTAAAACAAACCTACACCTACAAGTAGTATAATAAGTATGTAATCCGATAAATACATGTTGATTGTCTGAACAATTTTTAATAATGCGTCCATAACTTCCTCCATTAAATAAAAATATTAAGTAATATTATCCAAAAAGCCAAATAAAAAAAGCTACTTAAAAATATTAAGCAACTCCTTAAATCACACATAAAACTACCACCTTAATAAATGTAGTAATTTGCTCCGTCCTTTTGCCTGAGAGATTCGATATATAATCTTGCACCTTCGGCACCCGTTTTGTGAGATTCTCCGGAGTTTCCTCTGCTTTTAGTTTTTAAATAATTAAATTCAAAAAGCTTCGATGGAAATATTAAATTTTACTAAAACATTTTAGCATATTTTGAAGGATATGTCAATACATTATACGACATTTTTTGAAAAATACAAAAGTGCTGTCAGTATGCATTCTAACAGCACTTGTATTGTTATATTTATTTACCCATATTAAGCTGTGTAAATCTCCACGAGTCCTCACACATTTCCTTAATATCTCTTGTTGCCTGCCAGCCAAGCTCTTTTTTTGATTTTTCAGTGTCAGCATAGCACATAGCTATATCACCGGGGCGTCTTGGTGCAACAACATATTTAAGCTCTTTTCCGCAAGCCTTTTCATAAGCGTGTAAAATTTCAAGTACACTGTAGCCGTTACCTGTACCTAAGTTGTATACATCAATGCCTTTTGTATTTAAAACTTTTTCTACAGCTTTAATGTGACCTAAGCTTAAGTCAACAACATGTATGTAATCTCTTACGCCTGTACCGTCAGGGGTGTCGTAATCGTCACCAAATACGTTCAAATGCTCTCTCATGCCAACTGCAACCTGTGCAATATAGGGTACAAGATTATTTGGTATGCCATTTGGGTTTTCGCCTATTTTACCGCTTTTGTGTGCGCCTATCGGGTTAAAGTATCTGAGCAGAGCAATGCTCCATTCATCATCAGATACGCAAAGGTCACGCAAAATATTTTCTATCATTAATTTTGTGCTTCCGTACGGATTGGTTGTTGAAAGCGGAAAATCCTCTTTTATCGGCACGGATTTAGGACATCCGTATACTGTTGCTGATGATGAAAATACCATTTTTTTGCAACCATATTCACGCATTACTTCGCAAAGTATAAGAGTTGAGCCTATGTTGTTATGATAATATTCAAGAGGCATACTTACCGATTCTCCTACTGCCTTTAAACCTGCAAAGTGAATAACCGCATCTATTTTGTTTTCTTTAAATATTGCCTCTACCTTTGGCTTATCCAAAAGGTCAGCTTCATAAAACTTGAAATCTTTTCCTGATATTTCTTTAATTTTATCAATCATTTCGGGTTTTGAGTTGCAAAAATTATCCACAACCGCAATTTCATATCCTGCATCAAGAAGTTCAACACAGGTATGGCTGCCTATAAAACCTGCACCGCCTGTAACTAATATCATATATATTACCTCCAATCAAAATTTTACATATATATTATACATCATATTACCATATTTTGCAATACTTTTTAATAAAAATAACCGAGAGCTTAAGCTCCCGGCAATGTGTTAACATTATATTATATTAATTAAAGGTAAAATGCATGGTTACCTATGGTTTTATAATAGGTTCTGTTTTTGGAAATCCAGTTACTTGTTGCTTTTTGGGGGTTAAAAAAGTAAAGGGATTTACCTACATTGTTTACGCCTTCAAGGGCTGCTTTTGCCGCATTTACGGCAGTTGCCGATGGGGTGTTGTATATGGCACCGTTAACAGTTGGCTGATACTGAACACCGTATTTTGTGTCAAATATAACGCCTTTTATTGTGTTTGGAAACTCATAGCTTTCTACTCTGTTTAAAACGCAGTTGGCAACTGCAAGCATACCACTGTAGCCTTCACCCTGAGCTTCTGCGTGCGCAATTCTTGAAAGCCAGTACAGGTCGTCCTGAGTATAAGAGTCAGCATATAACTTGGCTCTGGTCTGACTTCCTACAATACCGTCAATTTTTAAATTTGAGTCACGCTGAAAATCTTTAACCGCTGATTTGGTAATATGTCCGTAGTAGCCTGTTACCTCATGGTTAAAATAACCTTTATTCTGAAGTATCTGCTGTACGGTAGAAACCTCACCATCCCACGAGCCTAAATAAAGAAGGTTCGTAGTTTCCTTGGCATAGGCGGTGTGTGCGGCAGGTTGTGCTAATAATGTTAATACAATTGCCGATACTGAAAGAATTTTTTTGATATTCATCATTATATCACTCCTTGTCTATGTCAACACAACAAGTATTTTAACATATTTCGCTTAATAATGCAATTTTAATAATCCGTATATATTTTTAAATATTTTGTCTCATTGTTTATATGCCATAAATAGACCGTAAAATAGTTAAATATCCTTAAATATGCTCCTGTATAATATATCATACCAATGTTTGACAAATAGGTGTTGCATTTTCAATTTGTATCATATATAATATGAATTAGCTTAAATAACAGGGGGAATGACCTATAAATACTTTTGTACCAAATTACTATAAAGATTTTAAATGTATATCCCATAAGTGCAGTCATAATTGCTGTATTGGCTGGGGAATAGATATAGATGCCGATACCTTAAGCTATTATAGAGGGCTTGACGGCGATTTGGGAAATTATGTAAAAAGTACAATAATTAATGAAAACGGTACTGCGTGCTTTAGGCTTTCAAATGACGACAGATGTCCGCATTTAAATAGTGATAATTTATGTAATATAATTATTAATTTAGGAGAGGATGCTCTGTGTGATATATGCACCGACCACCCAAGATTTAAAAACTATTTTTCCGGATATACAGAAATGGGTCTTGGTATGTGCTGTGAGGAAGCAGCTCGTCTTATATTAAACTATAAGGATGACTTTGAACTTGTTCCTTTTGAAATGGACGAGGATTTTACTATGACCGAGGATGAGGAACAGGCGGTTTTTCTGCGGAACGGGATATTTGAACTTCTTAAGGATAGAGATGAAAGTATTTTAAATCGTTTTTGTAAGCTCTCAAAGAAATTTGGATTCGATTTTTTGCAGCTTGATACAGCCAAAATATGCAATAAATATTTGTCTTTTGAAAGGCTTGACGATAGCTGGACTTTAATGCTTGAGAGTATAAAGAATATCAATATAAGCTTTAGGGTGTTTGACAGACCTGAGCTTGAAACGGCTTTCAGTCAACTGGCCTGTTATTTTATATTCAGGCATTTTGCCGACGGTGTGTGGGATGATAGCTTTAATGGGCGTGTAAAGTTTGCACTTACAGCTTGCTTTTTGGTCGGAGCTTTGCTTGAAAAAGATAATACATATACTGTAAAACAGATGGAAAAATATGCAAGGATGTTATCCGCAGAGGTTGAGTATTCCGATATTAATATGGAAAAAGCATTTGAAATTTAGAATTTCAAATGCTTTTTCTGAATTTTGCCGGTGTTACGCCTTTAATCTGCTTAAAGGTTTTAATAAAGTAGCTTAAATCGTTAAAACCACACGAAAATGCAATTGCAGTAACACTTAAATCCGATTTTAAAAGCTTTGCAGACGCTTTTTCTATTCTGTATAAGTTAAGGTATTCAACAGGCGTTTTTGCAGTCATTTCCTTAAAAAAATAGCAAAAGTATTTAGGCGACATTCCTGCCGCAGATGCCATATCATCAAGGGTTATTTGTGTATCAAAATTTGTACGTATGTATGAAAGCACCGATTTTAATCTGGGCATATTTTTGTCATCGGTAATATGAGATGTATGTACTGATTTATATAGATGCATATCAATTATTTCACCGAACAAATTATAAAGCGCTCCTATAACCTTAAACTTGTATCCTGATGATTTTTGAGCCAATGTGTCAAAAACTTTATTCAGTGCTTTGGTAGAAGGCAAGTCGAAGTTTTTGTGGTATTCATCTATCACATACTCACGGTTGTTTAAGCTGTCAATAAAATAAACCGAGCCGTTACTTGACGGAGGAATTATGTATGGCTGAAATACTATACATTCATACTTGCAGTCAATAGGGGATGCCTGATGTATTGTTTCGGGATTTATAAAAATCATTTCATTTTCTTTAACGGTGTATATGTTATTGTTGAGTCTGACATTTAAAACACCGCTTATAACTCTTATTAATTCTATTTCATTATGCCAGTGTGCCGACATCTCGTACCTTGGGTGCGAACTGTCTATACGGTATAGCTCTATGGGAAAATCGGCAGTTCCTCTTTGCTCTAATTCATTATAGCTCATAATAACCTCCGAAGCTGAATATTATTATACTTTTTTCTATTATAACACAAGTAATATGCATTTTTCAAGTATATAATTATAATTAGAAAGTAAATTTATGTACATAAAAGGAGGATATAAATATGGCAGAAAAAAGATATGTGGGCG
>JAZSPJ010000097.1:0-3886 GCA_045537365.1 Clostridia bacterium | reverse complement strand
ATGAAAACAAAATGTAATATAATATTAATGATTTTTTTACGGTTTTATTTGTATTCTATTCCAAAATGTTCATAAGCTGTTTTAGTTACGGTTCTGCCCCTGGGAGTTCGGTTAATAAACCCAAGCTGTAGCAGATATGGTTCATACACATCCTCTATTGTTACAGCGTCCTCTCCGGTTGTAGCGGCAAGTGTATCCAAGCCAACAGGACCGCCGCCAAAGTTCTTTATCATTGCAGTTATAATATTTCTATCCACATTATCAAGACCTATTTTGTCTATTTCAAGTCTTGTAAGTGCTCTGTCGGCAATTTCCCCTGTAATATTACCGTCTGCCCAAACAAGAGCAAAATCCCTTACCCTGCGCAAAAGTCTGTTTGCAATTCTTGGAGTTCCCCTTGAGCGTGATGCAATTTCTACCGCACCGTGTTTATCAATTGATATGCCCAATATTGATGCACTGCGCTCTACTATTTTACATAACTGCTCTGTTGAGTACAACTCAAGCCTTGATATGACACCAAAACGGTCACGCAGCGGTGCAGTCATACTGCCTGCCCTTGTGGTTGCACCTATCAATGTAAAGCGTGGTATATCAAGCCTTATGGAACGGGCACTTGGGCCTTTGCCTATTATAATATCATAAGCAAAATCCTCCATAGCAGGATAAAGCACTTCCTCTACACTGCGGTTTAAGCGGTGAATTTCATCTATAAACAAAACATCGTGCTCGTTTAAATTGGTAAGAATTGCCGCAAGGTCGCCCGGCTTTTCAATCGCAGGGCCTGAAGTTACCCTTATGCTTGTACCCATTTCGTTTGCTATTATATTGGCAAGTGTTGTTTTTCCAAGCCCCGGAGGACCATAAAGCAACACATGGTCAAGAGCCTCCCCCCTTGATTTTGCGGCTTGTATATATACAGAAAGATTTTCTTTTATTTTAGTTTGTCCCACATACTCAGATAGTGTTTTTGGACGCAGAGAGGTTTCCTGACCAAAATCCTCATCAAGCGAGTGTGCGGAAATTATTCTTTCATCAAACTCCATTATATCCTACCTCACATCACATAAGATTTTTCAATGCCTGTTTTAAAATATCCTCGGTCCTTTCGTACTGGCTTCCAACCGCCGATACGGCTTTTTGTGCTTCACCCATCTGATAGCCCAAAGCAACGAGTGCCGATATTGCCTCGGAATGTGCATCGTTCATAACAATAGGTATACTTGTATCAAAGGCATCGGTTTTGTTGGATACAAAGCTTTCGTTTTTGATTTTATCCTTTAATTCAAGGCAAATTCGTTTTGCGGTTTTTTCACCTATGCCGGATGCTTTTTTTATAAGAGATGAATCGCCTGTAACAATGCTTAATGACAACTGCTGAATACTTGCTACCGACAGCACTGCTACAGCACCCTTTGCACCTATTCCGCTTACCGATATTAAAAGCTTGAAAAGTTCGAGCTCGTCACGTGTGGTAAAGCCGTACAAATCCATTATGCCTTCCTTTATGTACATAAATGTATAAAACATAGCGTCGCTACCCACATTAAGCGATGTATCAGCAAGGGATGTTGTGCTTGTATAAATTTTAAAGCCTACACCGCAAACATCAACTACTGCATAATTTATATTTTTTTCTGCTAAAGTTCCTCTTATAAATTCAAACATAAATTTTCCTCTTTAAATGGCATTATTTAAATAAAACATTTCTTGGATTATATGAATGAGCGTGACATACTGCAACTGCAAGAGCATCAGCAACATCATCGGGCTTTGGAACAGCACAAAGTCCCAAAAGAGCCTTTACCATTTGCTGAACCTGTACCTTTTCAGCTCTGCCGTAGCCTACAACTGCCTGTTTTATCTGAAGCGGTGTATATTCCCATACAGGAAGCTCGTTATTTTCTGCCGCAAGCAAAATAACACCCCTTGCCTGACCTACATTAATGGCAGTTTTTGCGTTGTTGTTAAAAAACAATTCCTCAATTGCAAGATGTGTAGGCTTAAATTTTTTAATAACCGCATCGAGCTCATCATATATTTTTTTTATTCTTTTTCCTATTGGCTCTCCCGCTTCGGTTGTAAGTGCAAAATAATCAAGCACAGTAAACTTATTACCGCTGTATTCTATAATGCCTACACCTACTATTGCGTAGCCGGGATCAATACCCAGTATTCTTATTTTATCCATTACTCGCTCCAAAAAAACATTTTACCTATATTAATATAATACCTTATTTTTGGTATAAAATCAAGATAAAAAAGCAACACCAATATAATTTTATAGTAATGCCCGAACAGAATTATAAAAACAGGCTGTAAAAAAACTTTGTTTTTTACAGCCTGTTAAAAAATTATTTATCTTTTATAAACTCATTAAGCTTTGCCAAAAGGTCATCGGGATTAACTCCGTGTACCATACAAGCCTCCTCAATGGTTTCTCCGCTTGCAGAAGGACAACCTAAACAATGCATACCGATTTCAAGAAAAAACGGTGCTGTATCTACGTCAATTTTAAGTACATCTGCAATAATAGTATCTTTTGTTACTACTGCCATTTATATTTCACCTCCGAAAAAGAATTTTTATAATTAATATCTGCAATTTTTCATTGCTATAATATTATAAACAAATTATTTTATTTCGTACATTTTTCTGCCATTTTCGTATAAATCGTTACCAAAGCTATCGATAACAACAGTTACAGGAAAATCCTTTACCGTAAGTGCTCTTATCGCCTCTGTTCCCAAATCCTCATAAGCAACAATTTCACTTTTTACAACATGTTTTGCCAAGAGTGCGCCTGCTCCGCCAATTGCACCAAAATACACAGCACTGTGCTTAATTATTGCATGCTTTACATCATCATTTCTTAATCCCTTGCCTATCATACCTGAAAGGCCAAGTTCTAAAAGAGAAGGTGTATATGCATCCATCCTGTAGCTTGTTGTAGGTCCGCAAGAGCCTATAACCTCATCCTCCGGTGCAGGACACGGCCCAACATAGTAAATCACCGCATTTTTTATATCAAAGGGTAATTTTTCGCCTTTATCCAAAGCCTCACACATACGGCGGTGTGCCGCATCGCGCCCTGTATAAATAACACCCGTAAGGGTTACACTGTCGCCTGCTTTTAAATTTTCAATTTTTTCTTTGGTAAGTGGTAACTCTATATTCATAACGGTGTATCTCCATATTTAAACTACCTATACAGTATACACTATTTTTTAAAAAAATTCAACATATTTCGTTATTATTTTATTAATTGTATTAAATATAAAAAACAAAGGAGCATTAAGCCCCTTTATTTTTATAAATTATGATTTTTTCTCCATTCATCAGCTTTAGCTGCTGACATTCTAGTTATGTTCTCCTCCGGATAAATAGAATCAGCACCACCTGATGTATAAAGGAAAAATTTGCCGTTCGGAGTTGTATAAAGACTTTCCTCATAGCCGGTAGTTTCACCAAATTCACCGCTTGTATATTTTGCAACAAGCTCAGCATTATCTGTGTCATACTCAACCTTACAAATTATTTTTTTCATAATAAATCACCTCGTTAAAACATATTATTTGTACCTAATATTATGATACCATATTATCAAAAAAATATCAAGAATTGTTTTTCGACAAAATAAAATAATTTTTTAAAAACTTTTATTTGAAATTATAAAATCAAAAAACTGCCGAAATTAAATCGACAGCTTTTTAAACAACAATCCCAGCGACGACCTACTTTCCCAGGCAGCCAACCACCAAGTATCATCAGCGTTACAGAGCTTAACTTCCGTGTTCGGTATGGGTACGGGTGTGTCCTCTGCACCATTGTCACTGAGTAAACTTTAATACGAATAAATCGGTATATATCTCTACCTCTGCCTTCT
>JAZSPJ010000152.1:0-2999 GCA_045537365.1 Clostridia bacterium | reverse complement strand
GCTGTTTACAACAAACCCGCAATGCTTGGTTGAAACCTCTGCACCGCCTATCTTAAAGCCTTTTAAGCCTGCGTCCTCAATAAGCTTTCCCGCAAAATATCCCTCCGGACGTTTAAAGGTACTTCCGGCACTCGGAAGCTCCAGCGGTTGCTTTTCCTTTCGTCTTGAGTTAAGCTCAAGCATGGTATCGGTAATTTGTTTTTTATCACCGGCTTTAAGCTCAAATGTGGTCTCAAGCACAATATCTCCTTCAGTAAAACAGGATTTTCGGTAACCGAAATTATGGTCTGTCCCTTCTACTGTTTTTATGCTCAGGTTTTTATCAATATATTTTGTTTTAACTGCAACATCCTTTATCTCTCCGCCGTAAGCTCCAGCATTCATAACCACAGCACCGCCAACCGTTCCCGGTATACCCGATGCAAATTCAAGACCTGTAAGACAATTACTTGCCGCCTCGGCTGACAGCTTTGCAAGTGATACACCTGACTGTGCCCGGATTTTTAATCCGTCAGTTTTAATTTTAGAAAAGTTTTTGCCTATGCATATTATTATTCCGTCAAATCCCTCGTCGCACACAAGCAAATTAGACCCGTTACCCATTACATAATAAGGTATTTTATTCTCATTGGCATATCTTACCGCATATAAAATTTCATCCTCAGTTGACGGGGTTATAAAAATACTTGCCCTGCCGCCTATCTTAAAAGATGTATGGTCGCACATAGGCTCATTTTTGAAAACATTTTCACTTTTTATTGATTTTGTAAGTTCATCTATGGTTTTTGCAATATCAAACATTATATACGCCCTTTACAAATTTTTATTTACCTAAAAATGCCGCACCTATTATTCCTGCATCGTTGCCAAGCTTTGCAACGGTTATGCGTGTATTTTTGGAAACGCTGTCATGGCCGTAGGTTCTTCTTTTAACATACTCTTTTACAGGGTTTAACAGATTATCTCCCTCACGGCTTATGCCTCCGCCTATTGCAAGTACATCGGGCTGGAAAATATTTATGAGGTTAACTATACCCTCACCTACATATTTTATATAATTATCTACTATTTTCCTACCTGCCGTGTCGCCCTCGCGCATTGCATCAAAAGAGGTTTTACCGCTTGCTTTTCCGGATTCTTTTACCTTTTGTGCAACAATTGAATCAGGGTGCTTTTCCGCCATAGCCATTGTTTGTTTTACAAGTGCGGTTGCAGATGCATAAGCCTCCCAGCAACCTTTCCTTCCGCAAGTGCACATCTCGCCGTCAAGCTCTATAACCGTATGACCAAGCTCACCTGCAATGCCGTTTGAGCCTGTAAAAAGCTTTCTGTTAATAATTACACCGCCTCCAACACCTGTGCCCAGGGTTATAGCAACAAAGTTTTCTATACTGTCATCGCCAAGTGCAAAAAACTCGCCAAGTGCGGCACAGTTTGCATCGTTACCTATATAAAACGGCTTATCGTAATATTTTTTCATCTCATCGCAAAGCGGTGCATCGCTTAAGTTAATATTATTTGAATATAAAACTATTCCGTTTTTATCGTCTATAGAGCCGGGGCAACCCATACCTATTGATTTTATATCGTCAATTGATATTTTTGCCTCACCAAGTGTTTTATCTATAAGATTTGCAATATCCCTTGCAAGCACCTCATAGCTCTCGCCCGCCTGTGTAGGGGAACTCTCTTTACAAACAATTTCGCCGTTTTCAGCAACAATGCCAACCTTTATACCTGTTCCGCCAATGTCTACGCCTATATAATACATAATATGCTGCTCCTTTTTTATTATTTTATTTCATTTCATTTAAAAGTCTGTTATTCAATGCTTCTGCGGCATTATAGCCCATTTTTTTCTGACGGTTGTTTCTTGCGGCAACCTCTACTACAACAGCAAGGTTTCTGCCCGGCTTTACAGGTATGGTAAGGGATGGCACATCAATACCCAGTATATTATCATACTCTGTATTTAAGCCCAGCCTGTCGTACATTTTTTTATCCTTCCATTGCTCTAAGTTTATAACCATATCTATTTTTTCGGTATCCTTAACAGCACCCATACCGAATATAGTTTTAACATCTATAATACCAATACCCCTTAATTCAACAAAGTGCCTTATAATATCAGGGGCACTTCCAACCAAAGCCTTTTCAGAAACCCTTTTAATTTCAACCGCATCATCTGCTACAAGACGGTGTCCGCGCTTTACAAGCTCTATTGCCGTTTCGCTTTTCCCTACTCCGCTTTCGCCAAGTAATAGTATACCCTCGCCGTAAACCTCTACCAATACACCGTGAGTTGTTATTCTCGGTGCAAGCTGTACATTCAAGTACGCTATAAGAGAGCTTACAAATCTTGATGTTGAAATATTTGTACGGCAAACGGGAATATCGTATTTTTGAGCTACCTCTACAAGCTCCACAGGCGGATGCATATCCCTTGTAATTATTATTGCGGGAACTCCGTGACTGAAAAATTTATCAAAGCATTTTTTACGCTCCATTGCGCTCAATCTGCTTAAATATGATATTTCAACCATACCTATTACCTGAATACGGGTACTGTCGTAATAATCAAAAAAGCCTGCTATCTGTAAGCCGGGACGGTTAACCTCGTTATTAACTATTTTAACATCAGCTAAATTTTCGGGTTTATGCAAAAGTTCCAGCTTAAATTCTTTTATTATATTTTCAAAATTAACGCTGTATGCATGTTCGGGCATTTAAACACCTCCGTAGTGTGACAGGACTCGAACTAACATTGGTTTCACATACAAATTTCACCTGAAACTTCAGTAAATTTCTTGAAAATACGCAAGTATTATCTGCGCAATTTACTTTGTTTCAAAAGAAATTTGTTATGTGAAACTGCTATGCACCTGTCATCTTGAAATTTTTATTAAGATTTTAGTGCGGCAGGTTGCAGGCGGGCTGATGCCCGTCAAGACCGACAAACTGAAAGATTTTAAAAATTTCAGATGCCGGGCATTGAGAGT
>JAZSPJ010000165.1:0-13361 GCA_045537365.1 Clostridia bacterium | reverse complement strand
ACATATACATATTACACAGATAATTATTATCTGCCCAAATCGATAGAATATATGCAAAAAGATTATACGGCAGTAAGAAAATTATACACATTAACAGAGGATGGTAAATCAATAGCACGAGAGGATGATTATCTTAACAATATTATAAAAAAATCAACACTATATACTTACGACAGATATGGCAATGTTAGATACGAGGAAGTGATAAAAGGTAATGAAACATTTTCATTTGTCGAAAATTATTATACATATAACGATGATGATAGTTATACTCTTACTACCACTGCAATGGGAATAAAGGATGCCGATGGTAATTCTTTAAATAATATTGTGACTGTGTCTAACTACGATAGCAGAGATAATTTGTTAAGCTATCAGGATGCAAACGGTAATATTACAACTATGACTTACGATAAGCTTGATAGACTTACATCAACAACTTATGCAGATAATACAACCGAAAGTTATGTTTATGATATACAAAACAATACCACAACATTTACCGACAAAGTAAATACTATGTATATTGCATATTTTGATGGTTGGGGTAACAAAATAAAAACCATCTCAAAAAGAGGTATAGTAGAAACATTGTTTGATGAATATGAATATAATGCATTTAATTTACTGTCAACATACAAAAGGTATTATGATGATGAAACTTATACTAAAGTAAGCTATACATACAATAACTTTAAACAACCTATTTGTAAATATGTATATAATACCAATGACACTCTTTTAAAGAAAACAGAAATTGACTACACTCTTTCAAAAGATTCAAACAACAGACCTTTAAACACAACAACATATACCATAAGCGATGCCAATAATACTATTAAAAGTAAAGCATCTCAAACAACCGACTACCTCGATAGAACACACAACAAAAAACAAATTAATCCCGTGGATAATACAGAGCGTGTATACACATATACAAATGATTTTGTTGGCAATATTTTAACAGAAACAAATCCAAATAACCAAACTACCACCTTTGAGTATGACTATGCAAACCGCCCAGTTAAGCAAATAAATGCTGATGGCACATACACAAGCTGTACATATAATCCATTAGATTTAATTGCAACCAGTACAGATGCAAACGGCAATACAACTAATTATGAATATGATATGGCAGGAAGGCTTATAAGAACTATCGCACCATTTTATGGTAGCACAACATCAACATCAAAAACATATTACGATGCAAATGGCAATGTAACTATGACTAAAACACAAAATAATGCAACAACTGCAAGCGAGGAATCGTATATTACAACAAGCCATGCTTACGATAATATGAATCGTCTTTCATATACAGTTACAACACCATATTCAACACCTGTTTATACACAGTATTTTTATACAAAGCTTGGCAAGGTAAGGATGGTTGCAACAGGGCTTTCGCAAATATATGAAACCGACGAGGAGCTGGCAGATAACGAGCCATATACATACTACACATACAACCAGTTTGGCATGCTTTCAAATGTACATTATGCCGATGGCAGTTCGGAGGCATTTGGCTATGATAATCAGGGCAGACATACCGGCTCAATAAGTAAAAATTTTGATTTCAGGTTTTATACCTACGACGATTTTGATAACCTTATTAAAAGACGGTATGGCACAACCGAGCAGTTTACTTACGATATACTGGGAAATCGTACATCTATGACAGATTCAACAGGCACAACAACATATACATATAACGGCTTTGGCGAGTTGACAAGTGAGCAAAAAGGTAATATACTTAAAACATACAGCTACGATAATATGGGCAATGTAACCGCCTTTACATTAAAGGATGGCGATGAAACATTGCTTACTCAAAGCTATACTTACGATAATTTAAACCGCTTAAGTACATTTACGCAGGGTGGCGATACAGTAGCATATACTTATGATAATAACTCAAACTTACTTACAACTACCATAAACGGCAGCTTGCATGAAACAAATCAGTACAATAATGCTAATTTACCTATAAATAAAATAAGCTATATGTCGCCAAATAGCACTTATTCAAATTATTATACCTATAACCTTGATGGTAATCTTGCATATAGAGCAAAAATGGATGTTTCGGGCGGATCCAGTGCATCTTATTCTTACACTTATAACAATTTAGGTCAACTTTTGTGTGAATCTATTATGGGCGATAACATGAGCAAGCAAAGCTCGTACATATACGATGTATACGGCAATATTACAAGAGAAACTATACAAGATAATATTGCATCAACACATAGAGTAACAGCTAATGTGTATGATGAAGCAAACAAATTAATTTCAAGGAATGTTGTTGTAAATGGTCAAACCACGCCAATTGCATATACTTACACCTACGACGATGCAGGCAATATGCTTACCGAATCAAAAGACGGTGTTGTACAAAAAACTTATACCTACGATAAGTTTGACAGGCTTACAACCTATACATCGGGTGATATAACTGCACAGTATACATATAACGGCGATAATTTAAGGCAAAGCAAAACAGTAAACAATGTTACAACACAGCATTTATACAATGGTGCAAATATTGTTGCCGATATATGTGGCGATAACACACAGCTTTATATACGAGGCAATAGCCTGCACTTTAACAAAACATTTGGTACAAGCGATAAGCAAACATACATTCT
Source organism: Clostridia bacterium (assembly GCA_045537365.1). Taxonomy (GTDB): domain Bacteria; phylum Bacillota; class Clostridia; order UMGS1810; family UMGS1810; genus UMGS1810. The sequence continues at coordinate 10,710 of JAZSPJ010000165.1, read as the reverse complement.
TTCGCCCAAAGGTGATGTGTCAAAGATTATTAACGCCGATGGCACTTACCAGCATTTTGAATATATACCTTATGGCGAAATTAGCGAGGGTGAATTGCAGGCAAATAACCCGTTCGGTTATTGTGGCGAATATACCGATGCCGAGAGCGGTTTAATATACTTAAGGAATAGGTATTACAACCCCGAATTAGGCAGCTTTATTACGGAGGATCCAATAAAAGACGGACTTAATTGGTATGCATATTGTAGTGGTAATCCGATTAATTTTGTGGATCCGTGGGGGTTGTATGACCTTGATTTTGGTATTAATGGAGAAGTATACGCTATAATTGAAAAAGGTGATAGTTTATCTGGCATAGCACTTGCTGAAGTAAACGATGCTACGGCATACACTAAAATGAAGTACTCTGGTGATCCAAATCAAATAGAGGTTGGTCAAAAAATTGAAATAACAGGAATATATAACGAGAATTATCCAATTCCAATTAATACGAACTATGATAACAGTAACGATGCCGTTACAATAATGCCTGCATGGCAACAGGTTGGACTTACTACTGCTTTAATTGCTCCCGCAATAAAGGTAGGAGTTGGAGTAGTAGCTTCAAAAATTGGTTCAGCACTAATGCCTATTGCGCCAAATATTGATCCCAACAAAATAAACCATATTTTTAATAAAGCAGAACATAAATTAGATGGATTGTTGCAAAAATTCAATGGTAATACTACCGATGCATATACTGCAGTATATAATGCGGCTCAAAAAGTGGTTAATTCGAAAGAATTAAGTGGTATATTTGATTCGGTAAATAATCCAATAGTTGTAAAGGTGAAGGGCTTTGTTGTAAATGTCGGCGGAAATGTAAGAGATGGAATTTTAAAAATAGGAACATTTTATATTAAATAAAAGGAGGCCGACTATGAATTCAGAATTAAGTGAGTTAGAAAAAAATGTTATCAAAGCAATTTTAAAATCTAATGATAAAAATGATATGCGTGAAAAATTATTTTGCCAGTATAAAGGCCTTTGTGTAAAAAAAAGAACATTTACTAATGTCGGATTTTTTACAGAGTTTTATGATTGTGACGATATTTTTTTGTGTGAAGGAATTGAATCTCTTAGGCTTGGCGGCATTCATGCGGAAGTTTCAAATTTAAAATATGGAGCAGGTTTTGTTCTTTATATCAAAAATGGGAGAATAGTATTGCTTGAGGGCTATTGCTATGATGAAAAATGGCCAAATGATGCTGACATTATAGAACTTTTTAAAGTACAAGAAAATGGTTCCTTGCTAAAAATCTAGGTAGACAAGGGACGGTTTGAGATGACCCCATTAGACAAGGGGACGGTTCTATTGTCTAATTCAAAATTAACCAAAAGACAACAGAACCGTCCCTCTGTCTCTTGTTTAAACAAGAAATTGAATATTTAAAAAAATCAGTTGGAAAAATGAATAATATGAATTTTTCATATAAAGAATTGCTTGAAATTGGTAAAGAAATAATTGAAATGTTTAAATAATAGGGGATGATTAGCAATGCAAAAAAATGATGTGAGTATTCGTATTATAGGTAAAGATAAATTGGATTTCAATAAAATCAGAGCGGATTTTCCATTTAAAATGATTACACATAGCAAAGGTGACATATTACATAAGCATTATGTTGCAGATAACGATGTCGTATTATTAGAATTTAATTCAAATGAAAGTTCATTGGAGGACAAAATAAAAGAAATTGTAAATGTTCTTAGTCCATATAAAAAAGAAATAGAAAAATTAAAAAAAATAAGTAATGTCATTTTAAGAATTTATATTGAATCAGATATGGCTCAGATGTATTGTTATATTACAAATCACCTTTTAGAATTGATTTCCAATATCAAATTAGATATAGAGATTTCGATATTTTCTGAAGGTTTGTGCGATAATGAGTAACAAGACAAAACAAACACAAGGGAACGGTTTGAGACCACTGAAAAAATTTGTGTAAATATAAGTCCAAAAAAATTCTTGACAAACAAATATTTATGTGCTATAATTCATTTTAAATTCAGGAAAGGATTTTTTTAAAATGGTATTATCTACATTGTTTGCAGCATTTATATTTTACTTTTACTATTACTTTTATTTTAAGGGTAATAGTGATTTGTGGTGCAAACAAACCGTAAGATAAGGCATTTTAAATATATTCTTATCTTATATAAAAAGGTTTTTAAAGCTACACAGGTCACTGTGTAGCTTTTTTGTTTTTGTTATTAAAAATTTTACATAAAGGAGTTTTGGAAAATGATTGCTGTAATTAAATCAAACACACCAAAGGACAAGGTAGACCACCTTATAAGCTGGCTTAAGGAGCAAAATGTAGATGTACATATATCCTGCGGTCAGGATTATACAGTACTTGGATTAGTTGGCGACACAAGTAAAATAGATATGGATTTGCTTGCCTGCCTTGATATAGTGGACTCTGTGAAAAGGGTATCGGAGCCGTTTAAACAGTGTAACCGTAAATTCCACCCGGAGGATACAATAATTGATGCAGGCGGTGTAAAAATAGGAGGAGGCAATTTTTGTATGATTGCAGGACCTTGTTCAGTAGAAAGCCGTGAGCAAATAATAGAGATTGCAAAAAGTGTAAAAAATTCGGGAGCAAATCTTTTAAGAGGCGGTGCATTTAAGCCCCGCACCTCACCTTACGACTTTCAGGGGCTTAAGGCAGATGGCATAGAATTGCTTGAAGAAGCAAAAAAAGAAACGGGTATGCCTATTGTTACAGAAATAATGAACGCAAACCACTTGCCACTTTTTGAAAATGTTGATATAATACAAGTAGGTGCAAGAAATATGCAAAACTTTGAACTGTTAAAAGAGCTTGGCAAAACAAATAAGCCAATACTTTTAAAAAGAGGTCTTGCAAATACTATGAAAGAGTTTTTAATGAGTGCCGAATACATAATGAGCGAGGGCAACCAGAATGTTATACTTTGTGAAAGAGGTATAAGAACATTTGAAACCTACACACGAAACACCCTTGATATTTCGGCAGTACCTATGCTTAAAGAGCTTACACACCTTCCGGTTGTGGTAGACCCAAGCCACGCAACAGGGGTTGCAAAGCTGGTTAAACCGATGGCAATGGCTGCAGCGGCAGCAGGAGCAGACGGTATAATGATAGAGGTACATAACGACCCCGTACACGCATTATGTGACGGTGCTCAATCGCTTACACCCGAACAGTTTGACGAGGTTGCAAAGAAAGTTGCAATAATAAGGGAAGCTTTATAATTGGGCATAGCTGAAAGGATGGATTAAAAATGACAATTGGTGTTTCAGGACTTGGGCTTATTGGCGGCTCGGCAGCAAAGGCATATAAAAGGGCAGGCTACAGGGTGCTTGCATACGATATAGACACAATTATAACCGATTACTCAATGCTTGACGGAACTGTTGACGGTGTACTTACGGAGGATAATATAGGCGAATGTGAGCTTGTATTAGTTGCACTCTACCCAAAAGCTACAATTGAGTATTTAGAAAAAATTGCACCTTACATTAATAAAAATACTGTTGTTATGGATTTATGCGGTACAAAAAAAACTGTTTGCGAAAAGGGCTTTGAGCTATCAAAAAAATACGGATTCAGCTTTGCAGGCGGTCACCCGATGGCAGGTACTCACAACTCCGGCTATAAATACTCCTTTGCCGAGATGTTTAAAGGCGCACCAATGGTAATTGTACCACATACCTTTGACGATATGGCATATTTAGACAAACTCAAAAAAATGCTTGAACCCCTTGAATTCGGGTTTATTACCGCAGCCGATGCCAAGCGCCACGATGAAATTATAGCATTTACATCACAGCTTGCGCATATTGTATCGAATGCATATATTAAAAGTCCTACTGCTTTGGCACATTCGGGCTTTTCGGCAGGCAGTTATAAGGATTTAACACGGGTTGCGTGGCTTAACCCCAAAATGTGGGCACAGCTTTTTATGGAAAACAAAGAAAATATACTGTTTGAATTAAATACCATAACATATAATCTTGAGCAATACAAAAATGCTATTGAAAATAACGATATACAAAAACTTGAAACACTTTTGGAGCAAGGCAGAAAATTAAAGGAAGAGGTAGACGGAAAATGAAAACCGTAAGGGTGGATGTTTCAAAAAAATATGATGTAATAATAGGCGAAAATCTGATTAAAAATGCAGGGGATTATTTGCCCCAAAAATGCGAAAAGGCAGTTATTGTTACTGATGATAATGTGGAAAAGCTGTATCTTCAGACAGTAAAAAACAGCCTTATAAACAAAAGCATTGATGTTTTCTGCTTTGTAATACCAAACGGCGAAAAATCCAAAAACGCCGAAAATTACATAAAGCTATTAAACTTTTGCGCACAAAACAAGTTGACACGCACCGATACCATAATAGCACTTGGCGGAGGCGTGGTTGGCGATTTAACAGGCTTTGTTGCATCATCGTATTTAAGAGGTATAGGCTTTATGCAAATACCCACTACCCTGCTTGCACAGGTTGACTCATCCGTTGGCGGTAAAACTGCAATAGACCTTGATGCAGGCAAAAATCTTGCAGGTGCATTTTATCAGCCCGATGTGGTACTGTGCGATATAAAAACTCTTGACACCTTACCCGAAAACGTGTTTACCGACGGCTGTGCCGAGGTTATAAAATACGCAATACTGGGAAACCCCAAGCTTTTTGACCACCTCAGCCACAACGTAAAGGACTTTGATAAAGAGTATGTAATATATGAATGTGTTAAAATGAAAAAAGATATTGTATGCGAGGACGAATTTGACACAGGCAAAAGGATGCTACTTAATTTAGGTCATACAGCAGGCCACGCAATTGAGGCTGCAAGCGGTTATACCGTCCCCCACGGAAGTGCCGTGGCTATCGGTATGGCAATTATGGTACGGTCATCGTATATAAATGGAATGTGCTCAAAAGATTGTTGTGAAAGCATTGAAAATATAATTATAAAATTCTGCTTACCCGACAAAACGCAATATGATGCAGATACTTTATGCGAAATAATGCTTTCCGATAAAAAAAGAGCCGGAAGTATGGTAAACTTAATTGTACCTGACAAAATAGGAAAATGTTCAATACTTAAATATCAAATTGATAATTTAAAAGAATTTATAAAGGCAGGAATGTAAATGGATATTGTTGTAACACCAAAAACATTAAACGGAAAAGTACAAATAATACCGTCAAAATCGGTTGCACACCGCCTGCTTATTTGTGCATCCTTTGCAAATGGTGAAACAAAAATAAAGGTTGACCGCACAAATAATGATATTGAGGCAACTGCAAGCTGTTTAAACAGTATGGGCGCAGATATAGATTACAAAGACGGCACATACACCGTAAAGCCGATAGATTTTAAAAATTTACCGGATAATATTGTTATGGACTGCGGTGAAAGCGGTTCTACCTTAAGATTTTTGTTGCCTGTAATCGGCGCACTAGGTCAAAACGCAAAAATAAAAATGCACGGAAGGCTACCCTCCCGACCTTTATCCCCTTTAAAAGAGCTTTTAAATTCAAAGGGTATGAACATAAGCCAAGATGGCGATACATTACTTTGTTCAGGTAAAATAAAATCAGGTGATTATGAAATAGACGGCGGTGTTTCGTCGCAATTTATAAGCGGACTTATGTTTTCACTTTCAATTTTGAAAAATAAATCTACTATAACTATTACAGGCAAAACAGAATCTAAAAACTACATAGATATGACATATAATGCCCTGAAAGTTTTTGAGGCTGATATATGCAAAAGCAATTTTGGTTTTAGTATCAACGGCACACAGCTTAAATCACCCGATACTGTTTTCGTTGAGGGCGACTGGTCAAACGGCGCATTCTGGCTTTGTGCATCTGCACTGTCGAATTTATGCGACAGCACAAAGCACATAAATGTTACGGGACTTGATTTAAGCTCGGCTCAGGGCGACAGAAAAGTATCAGATATATTAAGAAATTTCGGGTGCTCTATAACAAGTGAAAACGGACTTATATGTACGGCAAAATCGCTTACAGGATGCACTATTGATGCAAAGCACATACCCGACCTTGTGCCTGCACTTTGTACAGTTGCAGGTATAGCAAAGGGCACAACTAAAGTAATAAATGCCGAAAGGCTTCGTATTAAAGAAAGCGACAGACTTGAGAGCATCTATAATATATTAACCGCACTTGGCGGTGATGTTAAAATTACCGATGACGGACTTGAAATAACAGGTAGGCCAAAGCTTAACGGCGGTACGGTTGACGGCTACGGAGACCACCGTATAGTAATGGCATCGGCAATTCTATCTGCAATATGCAAAGAAAAGGTTATTATAAAAGGTGCAGAAGCGGTAGATAAATCCTACCCCGATTTCTGGAACGATTTTAAAAAATTGGGCGGTATGTTTGAAATACTTTAATTTTTACCGAAAGGACTGATTTAAAATGTCAAGCACATACGGAAAGAACATAAAAATATCTATATGGGGGCAATCGCACTCCAAGGCAATAGGTGTAACCATTGACGGTATACCTGCAGGAATAGAAATTGATTTTGAAAAATTAAATGCGTTTATGGCAAGGCGTGCACCGGGTCAGGGCATACATACCACCGCACGCAAAGAGGCAGATATGCCCGAATTTTTAAGCGGTATAGTAAACGGCAAAACCTGCGGTGCACCAATATGTGCAGTGATTTACAACAACGATGCCCACTCTGTGGATTATGATAATATAAGGGATATTCCCCGCCCAGCCCATGCAGATTATACCGCACATATAAAATACGGCGGTTTTCAGGATGTAAGCGGAGGAGGTCATTTTTCAGGCAGGCTTACCGCCCCCCTTTGTATTGCAGGCGGTATATGTATGCAGATACTTGAAAAGTTTGGCATAGAAATTAAAGCCGATATAGTCCGTATTGGAAATTGCACAGGCACAACAGACGAAATGTATGCAGAAATTGAAAATGCACGACAAAAGCTTGACAGTGTAGGCGGTATAATAAAATGTACAGCAACAAATTTACCCGTAGGTCTTGGCGACCCGATGTTTGACGGTATGGAAAACCGTATATCGCAGGCAATTTTTGCAATACCTGCCGTAAAAGGTATAGAATTCGGCAATGGCTTTGAAAGCACAAAAATTTTTGGCAGTGAAAACAACGACGAATTTTATATAGAAAATGATTCGGTAAAAACAAAAACAAACAATCACGGCGGAATACTCGGCGGTATAACATCAGGTATGCCAATTGTCTTTAATGTAGCAATAAAGCCTACCCCGTCTATTGCAAAATCACAAAACAGCATAAGTCTTTCAAAATGCGAAAATGCAGAGCTTGAAATAAAAGGCAGGCACGACCCATGCATCGTACCAAGAGCATTGCCTTGTATAGAATCAGCTTGTGCAATAGCGGTTTTCGACGCTTATCTTGACAGCAAAATATACAATGTATAAAAAGGAGTGCTTTTAAATGAATTTAGATGAATTAAGACTTGAAATTGACAGTATAGATGATAAGCTTGTTGAGCTTATCTGCCAGAGAATGGACGTATCGGCAAAAATCGGAGAATACAAAAAGCAGAACAATCTGCCTGTATATCATCCTAAAAGAGAACGTGAAAAACTAAACTTGATTGTAGATAAAACCCGTGACGATTTAAAAGAATATATGCGCATTTTATATTCATCGCTTTTTGATGTTAGCCGTGCATATCAGGTGAAATTAAATGCAAAAAAAACAGAGCTTTACAGTATTATCGAAAATTCTGTTAAAAGCACTCCCCCGCTGTTTCCGCAAAGTGCAACAGTTGCGTGCCAGGGTGTTGAGGGGGCATATTCGCAAATCGCCTGCGAAAGAATTTTTAAAATGCCCCACATTATGTATGTAAGTAACTTTGAAGGTGTTTTCTCGGCTATTGACAAGGGCTTGTGCGACTATGGTGTTATACCCATTGAAAACAGCACAGCAGGCTCTGTAAAACAGGTGTACGACCTTATGATTTCTCACAATTTCAGTATTGTAAAAAGTGTGCGCATTAAAATTGACCATAATCTGCTTGTTAAAAAAGGCACAAAGCTTGAGGATATTAAAGAAATTTTTTCTCACGAGCAAGCTATAAACCAGTGTGCAGAATATCTTAAAAAATTTCCGGATGCAAAAATTACCTGTTGCGAAAATACGGCAGTAGCATCCCGTATGGTAGCCGAAAGCAACAGATGCGATGTTGCGGCACTTTCAAGCCATAGCTGTGCAGATATATACGGGCTTGTTTCGCTTGAAAACAGCGTACAGGACAAAGGAAATAATCATACAAGATTTATATGCATAAGCAAAAAGCCCGAAATTTACCCGGGTGCCGACCGTACAAGTATTATGATGATACTGCCGCATAAGCCCGGTTCGCTTTACAAGGCACTTGCAAAATTCAATGCACTCGGCATTGACCTTATAAAGCTGGAAAGCCGTCCTATACCTGACAGGGATTTTGAATTTATGTTTTACTTTGATTTTCAGACATCTGTTTATTCGGATGAATTTGTAGAGCTTATATGCAGTCTTGACGATATATGTGAGGAATACAAATACCTTGGCAGTTACACGGAGGTTGTACGATGAAAAAATTCGGTTTGCTTGGCGAAAAGCTTGGGCACAGCTATTCACCGCAAATACACAGTATGATGTATGAAAACGATTATGAACTATACGAAAAAAAAGCCGACGAGCTTGATGCATTTTTTGAAAACTGTCCGTTAAACGGCTTTAATGTAACCATACCTTATAAAAAAGCTGTTATAAAATATTTAAGCAGTATGTCAGATACCGCAAAAAAAATCGGCAGTGTAAACACAATTATAAAAACACCAAACGGCTTTGAGGGATATAACACCGACTACTATGGCTTTGAATTTACAGTAAAAAAGCTTGGTATTAATCCAAAAGGCAAAAAAGTGCTGGTGCTTGGCAGCGGCGGAGCGGCGCAAACCGTAATTTGCTATTTTAAAAATGAAAATGCAGAAGATATTGTTGTAATTTCAAGGCAGGGCAAAAATAACTACAATAATATAAACCGTCATTTTGATGCAGATATTATTGTAAACTGCACCCCCGTCGGTATGTACCCGAATAACGGTATATCCCCAATAGACCTTGAGGGCTTTAAAAGTCTTGAAGGTATAATCGACCTTATATACAACCCTGCAGATACCGAGCTTCTTTTAAAGGCTAAGGCAAAAAACATACCCTGCATAAACGGGCTTTATATGCTTGTTGCACAGGCAAAAAAAGCGGCAGAAATTTTTTTGAATAAGGAAATAGACAACTCTGAAATTGAAAGAATTACAAAAGCCATATCAAACCAAATGAAAAATATTGTACTAATTGGTATGCCGGGGTGCGGAAAAAGTTCTGTGGGCAAAATACTTGCAGATAAATTAAACCGGGATTTTTATGATGCCGACCAATATTTTGAGCAAAAGCATAATATTTCAATACCTGAATTTTTTAAAGCTTACGGTGAGGAAAAATTCAGACTGGCAGAAACGGAAATTTTAAAGGAGCTTTGCCAAAAAACATCAAGCATTATATCAACAGGGGGCGGTGCTGTAACTGTACCCCTGAATTATAACCTTATAAAACAAAACAGTACAGTATTTTTAATTGAACGGGATTTGAAACTGCTTGTAACAGACGGCAGACCCTTATCGCAGGCAAATCCTGTTGAACAAATATACAAAAAAAGAAAACTGCTTTACGAAAAATTTGCCGATTTTAAAGTTGAAAATATGTCAACCCCTGAGCTCTGCGCAGAGGAAATTATAAAAATAACGGAGGAATTATAAAGTGAAAATACTTGTTATAAACGGACCTAATTTAAATATGCTTGGCATAAGAGAGCCGAATATATACGGAAGTAATACTTATGCACAGCTTGAAAAAATGATTTACGATTACTGCAACAAAAAAAGCATTGAGGTTGAAATTTACCAATCAAATCACGAAGGCGACCTTGTGGATAAAATTCAATCAGCTTTGGGCACATTTAACGGCATTGTAATCAACCCAGCCGCATATACTCATACAAGCGTTGCACTTTTGGATGCATTAAAAGCAGTCGGTTTGCCGTCTGTTGAAGTGCATATTTCCGATGTAAGCAAAAGAGAGGATTTCAGGCAAATATCTTATGTGCGCGAGGCTTGCATTGCAACCATTGCAGGTAAAGGCTTTGACGGATATTTAGAGGCTATTTCGATATTATGCGTATAAAAAAGCTTAATTTCAAGGACAGTAAAAGGCCGTAGCGATATGCTACGACCTTTAATCATTATAAAAACAATCCTTTTCCCACCTTAAAACATTTGTATCAATGTATTCCCATATTTTTTGATAATCCTTTTTATCACGGATTATGTGATCGTGATATGACCTTTGCCAAAGAATATCGTCAAATTTATGTGTTGTATATGATTTAAATTGTCCGATTATATTTTGTAGGGGAGGGTTTCCATGCCCTCCCGAACCATCCAAAACAACAATCAAATGAATATGATTTGGCATTATAACATATTTGTCAATTGATACACCATCATAATGATCATCAATAAATTGTATTGATTTTTCTATTTCTTTCCCTATTGGTGTTAATGTATTATGCGGGAGG
>JAZSPJ010000020.1:0-2527 GCA_045537365.1 Clostridia bacterium | reverse complement strand
ACCTCATCAATAAACAGTATAATATTACCGTTCTTTTTAACCTCATCAATTGCTTTTTTAAGCCTTTCCTCAAACTCACCCCGATATTTTGTGCCCGCTATCATAGATGATAAATCAAGTGAAAATATGTGCTTGTTTTTTAGAGTTTCAGGAACTTGGTTTTGCACAATTTTTTGGGCAAGACCCTCAGCAACCGCTGTTTTACCAACACCCGGCTCACCAATTAAGCATGGGTTATTTTTGGTACGCCTTGAAAGTATTTGAATAACCCTTTCAATCTCGGCATCTCTGCCTACAATCGGGTCAAACTTACCCTCTTTTGCAATTTGTGTTAAATCTGTACCAAAGCCTTCAAGCTCCTTTATTGTTATATTGCCGTTTTTGTTTGTAATGTTGCCATCGGACAATGGTTTGTTGCTGTTTAATATATGTTCAATAATTTCATTGAAATTATCTATACCCATTTGAGCAAGCAAATTTTTCGCCTCACATTTACGGGTTGCAAGAAGTGACACACACAAATCGTCCGCACTTATAAGCGGTGACTGCCTTTTTCGTGCAAATGCCGCCGCACCCTCGATAATTTCTTTACAATTCATGGTAAAGGGCACGCCATCGGGTATTTGTGCACTCTGCATATTCTGCGATGCGTGTGCAAGCACCTCATATACATTTTCAAAATTTATACCCATACTGTTAAACAAATCATAAGATACAGTATTTTCAGCTTTTAAAATTCCGCATAGTAAATGCTCACTTCCTACAAACGGGCACTTTAAAGCCTTTGCCGTATCATGGGAATATCTTAATGCAAGCTGTCCGCTTTTATCAAATCTGCTTTCTATTGACATATTTTACGCCTCCTTTTGAAATTTGTTCCTTATATATGCCGCCCTCTGAGTATCCCGGTCAAAAGGTGATTTTTGCTCCTCTCCCGAAAGATGCGCAGGTGATGTTTCAACCATAACGGCACTTAATATATTTGGTTCAATATCAATTATACCCAATGTTATACCATATCGCACATTGGAAATATAATTCATCATTTCCTTATATGATATTAATCTGGCATTTTTTAAAATACCGTAAGAGCGCATTATTTTATCCTCAAGCTTTATGCCAAGGTTTTTATAATCACTATTACGCAGTTCACGCTCCTTTGAAATAATCTGACTTACAACTTTATTAATGATTTTATGAATTTCGGTTTCGGTTTTACCTATTGTTATTTGGTTTGAAACCTGAAAAATACTACCGTTTGCTCTTGAGCCTTCACCGTATATTCCCCTTACTGTTGCCCCCAGCTTACCAATTGACGAAAAAAGGCTATCAGCAAGGTTTGCTTTTACAATTGCCGGCAAGTGAAGCATATATGAAACTCTTAAGCCTGTGCCTACATTAGTAAGACACGATGTTAAATAACCGTATTTCTGATGCACTGCATAGTCTAAAGTATCGGCAAGATATTTATCTATTTTATAGATTATATCGAATGCCGAGTCACTTTCAAGACCCGCAAAAATACTTTGCATCCTTATATGGTCCTCCTCATTTACCATAATACAAACACTATGGTCGTCGCTTATAAACAGCGCTCTCGGTATACTGTTATCCAGCATATTAGGGCTCATAAAATGCTCCTCTATCATAATTTGCTTTTGGTTATCGGTCATTTCCGAAAGCATATACTTTTTAAATCCAAGTCCTAAATTTGATACAGCATTTTCTACCTTATTTATAATTTCAAGTGCGGTTTCACTATCTAATTTATTAGGAAACTTATATCCGTTTAAGTTCCTCGCAAGGCGTACTCTTGTACTCAGAACAATATCATTTTGCTCACCGCTTGCATTAAACCATTTAGCCATTAGTTTTCGCCTCCCCCGTTGGAATTTGTTTCCTCCGTTTTAATAATATCTCTTAATTTAGCGGCATCCTCATATCGCTCCTCAAGTATGGCAAGCTTTAAATCCTCTTTTAAGCTTGCAAGCTTATTCTTTTTAGTTATTTTTTCGCCGTTTTCGCCTGAAATTGTTCCCGAATGGGTTGACGACGGCTGTATACCGGAAAGAATTTTTTCAACTGCGTCGCTGAACTGATTATAGCATTCGGGGCAACCTGCAACACCGCTTTTTAAAAATTCATTTATGCTTGTATTGCATTCTGTGCAAATCTTTTGCGGAACTGATTGTTTTTTTGGTGCGCCAAGACCGAAAATATCATTTATTATACTTTCCAGACCAAAGCTATGACCAAAGCCATTATTCATATATCCAAGCTGTGCGGCACACTCACTGCAAAGATGCATCTGTGTATATTTACCGTTTGTAATTTGTGTATAGTGAAAATTTGCCTCATTTTTATTACAGTTAGAACATAACATATTTTATTACCTCCTTAATTATACATAAAGTAAAAGCATATTTTTAAATATCGTTGCACGGACTTTGTTTTTCAAACTATTATCCGTGATGGGCGATAAGCTATTATTTGAGCATGCCGCCATTATATGTCTAAGTCGGAGGCC
>JAZSPJ010000204.1:0-4798 GCA_045537365.1 Clostridia bacterium | reverse complement strand
TATATTTTAACTCTAAATATGCTGTTCGTCAAGCATTTTTTAATCCTTAAGGCAAAAAAGGTTGTTTAAAAACATACATTTTCAAACAACCCTGTTTATTATTAATTTTTATTACTTTTCAAACGCACTTAAAACTTCATCCACATTCTTTTTAAGAATTATAAATTCACACTTGCCGTTCTTAAATACGGCTAAGTTACGGTCATTATACTCTACATAGTCAACAGTTGTTATTAAACCGTCGTTTGAGGTAAATACAAAGCTTGCATAAGGCTTGCCGTACACCGCATCTGTTACAAAACTTGTTCCCATAAGACCTATAACCGGCTGATAGTAATTTGATTTAAAGTTTTTTTCCTCGCACTCCTTACCGTTTACAAGGTAGGTATACTCCCCTTCTTTTTTACTTTTAATCTCAAGTACATTTACGCCCTTATCGGTTTTAATCTCAATGCTTTTGCAATCGTCTATATTCATAAGATTTATAAAGCGGTTTAAAAGGTTAAAATACTCTACTTCAAACAAAGCTTTATCTACAGTTACTTCAAACACTGTAGGCATATTATTTATTGAGCAATATACCTTATCCTTTGTATAATCGCTGAATTTAAAGCTCTGTTTTTCGCCTGCCTCGTTTTCTATATAGAGCTGGGCTTTTGGATTATTAAGTCCGTAATCAGCAAAGCTTGCGCTATCGCTTACTATATTTTTAAAGGCAATTTTTTCAATAAGCGAAATAACGCTTTCGGCAAGCTTTGCATCGTCAACATCAGCTTTTACAGGCGATGTAAGCTTATAAGTTGAAATTGCGTTATTATCGGCGGTTTCCTCCGCTTTTAATATATCAATCTTTTCGACGCCCCCGGTTATAGTTATTCTATTTAAATTTTCAAGAGCTATTCTTACAATTTTTGTGTTGCGGTAGCTGTGCATAGGCTTAAACAGTGAGCTGTAAACCGAGCCTGATACTGTATAAACAACGGGAGTTTCCTTATCCTTAAAATAATAGTAATTACCAACGGGGGTTTTATTTCCGCAAATCATAGTTTTTTGTACACCTTTGTCGGTTTTAAAGGTAACCAGTTTTTCCTCACGGTCAAGTCCGTAAGGAGAAAGATCAACTGCATTCTCTGCTACGATTTCGTTTACGGTTATGCTTTTAAGCGATGATTCCAGAAAGCTTACAGTCTGGCTTTCGCACTCCTCGTCGGGAATGTTTTTCATAGCCCATTCATTTTCACCCTTTAATACAAATCCGTATCCTTCGCCGTCTGCTTTTACATCTATCTCAATAATTTTGACATCCTCTGGATGTTCATACACATAAATTACATCCTCGGAGCTTACACTTTCGTCAACCCCGGTTTGGGAAAAATCATAAGTAAACACAAACACACAAGCGCCTATAAGTACCGCCATAATAATAGCCAATATAAGCAAAACTTTTTTATTATTCATTTACAGATGTCTCCTCTTTATCCATATAACAATACCTGCTATAATAAGTGCAAGCGGAATTATAATTACTGTAAGTCCTGCATAGATAATACCGCTTAATGCAGGCATTGCAATATTCGAGTTTGTAATTTCTTTCGCACGGATATACACGCCGTTATCGTTACCGCTCATATTAGAAATAATATTAAAGTAAAAGTCTTTATTTGCAAAAGCAGAGTTCATAATATCATACGCAAGGATTGACGAGCCGCCTGCCACAAAAAGCTTTGCTCTTTTTGAGTTATTTGCCTCTCTCTCATAAAGTGCGGCAATAACCTGCTCACCCTCTAAATCGCCCTCCTCTTTTTCAACGGTTTGTGTTTGCAAATCCATTTTACATATTGAGGTTTTGCTTGTTTTAAGCAAAGGTATTTCAATAACTGCTGTGTTTTTGCATGGTTTTATCGGCATCATAGACGGAGCAAGCACTCTTAAATTATTTTGTGCTATAAGCTCTGTTGCACTGCTTTCTTGCACCTGAGGCAAAACATATACAGGTGTCTGATAATAATAATTTGCATCATTTTCCACCATAAAGCCTCTTGTAAACTCAACACCCCACTCCAAAAGATAAGCTGTAAGGTTGTCAAGATTTTTGCCTGTTATATCAAAAAACATCTGCACACTGTTGCCATTATCCAAAAATTCATCAAGCAGGGTTATTTCCTCTGATGTATAATCGGTTTGGGGTGTCGTAATTACAAGCATATTAACACCGTCAGGTATGCTTCCTGACAAAAGGTTAACATCTACCGCAGTATAGCCCTCGCCTTTTAAAAGCTCTGAAAAATATGCTACATCGCCTGCCTCGCCGTGACCTGATACCACACCTATTTTTGTATCGTTTTCATTTGTTACATACATAAGCGCCGATGTAAAAAGCTGTTCTGCCTTAATGCCTGTTATTGTTTGTGTTTGCGAATCAAAGCTTACGGCATCGTCTAAGTCAATAGCCCTGTATTTTTTATCAGTCTCAAAAATAACTGTATATTGTGTTAATTGTTCGCCCAACTCAATATATTTATTAACAAATGCAGGATTTTTATTGGCATCTATAACTGTATACTTTATTTTGCCCGAAAGCTTTGCGTATTTTTCAATTATCTCTCTTAACGACTGTACAGCAAGGCTTGTATCGTCCTCCGGCACAAGTGAATACATATTAACCTCTGTATCAAGGTTTTTGAGTGTTGTTATGGTTTCCTCGGAAAATTTTAAAAGTCCGTTTGAAGTTAAATCTATTTTTAAATTAACCTTATCACCCAAAAAGCCAAAAAGCACATTTAAAACAATAATTATAACTACCAAAAATGCGGTAATTGCCTTTAAAAGTGCAAACTGACCTTTTTTACGTTTTATGGTTTCGCTTATGTTGTTTCCTTTAAATATATTCATCAGTTGCACCCCCCCTTATTTAACAAACTTGCGTTTTTCGGTATGATATACAGTAAGAACTATAAATACCGCAATTGCGCTTAAATAATAAAGTATTGATACTACATTTATAATGCCCATTGAAAGGTCTGTGTATCTTGCAGTAAGCGACAAAAATCTTGCAATAGTTGATATTACGGGCGAATTTGATGTGGAATACGCAATCCAGTCCATAAGATAGAACACAAAAAGTACCACAAACGATGCAATTGCCGAAATTAAAAGATTTTCAGTCATATTAGAAACAAAAATGCCTATTGCAATAAAGCTTGCACCCATAAGGAAAAAGCCTAAATATGTGCCAAATACCTCGCCAACTTTTATTTCCGTATAAAAAGACAATATAACAGGATATATAAGCATTATCACAAGTGCCATAGCAAATACTGCACAAGCTGCCAAAAACTTACCAAGAACTATCTCCCACACACTAATAGGTGCAGTAAGCAACAACCTGTCGGTTTTTTTAGATTTTTCCTCTGCAAAGGAACGCATTGTAAGCACAGGTATCATAAGTACAAGCAAAAGTGATATGTTTGAAAATACGTAAGTTGGATCGCCTATGCCATTAAGCAGATTATAAAGTGCAAAAAACAAAGCCGATACAAATGCAAATGCCGCTAAAAACACAAAGCCGAGCGGTGATGAAAAATACCCTTTAAATTCTTTTTTAAATATTGCTGTCATCTTGTATCGCCTCCTCTGCTGTTTCACTAATTGCTTCAAGTTCATCTGTTTCGTCGGTTTCCTCTGAAATTCCAACATTTAATGCACTTTCATCGGTAAACTTTAAGAATATATCCTCTAAGCTTACATCAACTGCTTTTATCATTAAAAGTGAAAGATTATTTTCGGAAAGTGCCTTAAAAAGCTCTGTACGAACATCCTCGTCGCCCTTACCGCTTATAATATAATCAATACTTCCTGCCTCTTTTTCACCAAGCTCGTCGGCACTTTCGATTGTTTCAATGCCCGCAAGCACGGTTTCTATAACATCCCTCTCGCCCGCTATACGAACTGTAAATTTATTACCGCCCGTCATTTTATCAGAAAGGTTTTCAGGTGTATCCTCGGCTACTATTTTACCTTTATTAATTATAAGCACCCTTTCGCATATAGCGCTTACCTCGGAAAGTATATGTGAGCTTAATATAATTGTACGGTCACGGCCAAGCTCTTTTATTACATTTCTTATTTCAAGTATCTGCTTTGGGTCAAGGCCGACAGTCGGCTCGTCGAGTATAAGTATTTCCGGGTTGCCTACAAGCGCCTGTGCTATACCTACTCTCTGTTTATAACCTTTTGACAAGTTGTTTATAAGGCGAGCGCGCACATCAGCAATTTTCACTGTTTCCAGAATAGTGTTAATGTGCTCCGCTTTACCCTCTTTTACCTTTTTTATATCGCAAACAAAGCTAAGATACTCCTCTACTGTCATATCATTATAAAGCGGCGGTATTTCAGGCAGATAGCCAATTGCTTTTCTGCATTCCTTTGCGTTTTCAATATTGTCGTATCCGTTTACAGTAACACTGCCGTCGGTTGCCGACAAAAAGCCTGTTATAATGTTCATAGTTGTGCTTTTTCCTGCTCCGTTAGGTCCTAAAAAGCCTAAAACCTCACCGCTGTTTACAGTAAAGCTTACATTATCCAGAACCTTTTTGTTGCCGTAGCACTTGGTTAGATTATTAACTTCTATCATCGGGATTAGTCCTTTCATTTTTTATAAAAATATGTTAACACATTTTTTTCAAAAATGTGTTAACATATTGTAAATTTATCAGTCAAAAAGCTTTGCGTTATATACGCCATTTTCTATAAGCTCTTTAAATGCCTGTGTTACAGCATCCTTATCCTCTTTATAGGT
>JAZSPJ010000121.1:0-17472 GCA_045537365.1 Clostridia bacterium | reverse complement strand
TATATTTATATTTATTATTATTAGGGTATGATTTTCAGACCTCTTGAAGTTCAAATTTTAGACCACTTGAAGTTCAAATTTTAGACCTCTTGAAGTTCAAATTTCAGATTTCTGAAAAACCGCTTTCATAGGCTATATCCGTTATATTTAATCTTGTGCTTTTTAAAAGATTTTTTGCATAGCCTATGCGGTAGGTGGCAATAAATTTTGTGAAATGTATTCCCGTAAGCGAAAATATGATTTAGGCTATCACGGAGGCAGAAAAACATCTCAACACGGAAATTTTGATGGTATGGGACACCGTGTTCTTGACGAAAAAGAAAATGCTGAAAAATATTTTGAAATGGTAACAGAAATTGTAATAAAATATAAAAATGATGAGCGAATTATAATATGGAATGTATATAACGAACCAGAACGTAACAAAAGAGCAATATTGTGTTAAAATATAGCAACATTATTTATTGAATTATATTTTTTGCTACCTTATAATTAAAAATGTAAACATTACTTTAATTTTTATAAGGAGGCTAAAATATGAAAAAGAACAAAATCATATCAATTATGCTGATATGTGCGCTTGTAATTAATATGCTTTTTACATTTACAGCGTTTGCAGCCGAGGATATTACAGGTGATGTAACAGAATTTCCTGTAAATGTAAATACTGTTTCTGCTACAGATATTACTGATTCATCATTAATTACACAAAGTACAACATTAGTATCATGGGGTGCATATTTCGAATATGAAATTACAACCGAAACAGCGGGAGATTATATGCTCACATTATATACAGCTACAAATGGCTACAGCGCATCCTTTGATGTATCGGTAAACGGCACAAAGGCAATTTCAAGCTATTCTATACCAAATGCAGGCTCTTGGGCACCTGTAGCTTACGAGATGGGTGTTATAAGCCTTAATGCAGCTACCAACACCCTTAAATTTAAAAGCTCAAATAATTCGCACACCTGTGTACATAAATTTACTCTTACAAAAGTGGAAAAGGACGATATAAAAGGCGATGTAACAGATTTTCCTGTAAACAAAGACACCATTACCGCAACAGATATAGGTGCAGGTGAGCTTACAGCAAGCAACGTAGTAATAGGCTGGGGACAGTATTTTGATTATACAATCAATACAAAACAAGCCGGAAATTATATAGTTACAATATTTGCCGGCACAGATTTAAGAGATGCAACATTTGATGTGTTGGTAAACGGCACAAAGCCTATTGCAAGCTATGTAATACCCGATGCAAACTCTTATGTTTCCGCTCCTTACGAAATGGGTGTTATAAGACTTAAAGAGGGTCCAAATACTCTTAAATTCAAAACTTTAAATCCTTCACACGCTTGTGTATACAAATTCAGCCTAACAAAATGCGAAGAGGATATTCGTTCAAACCCTGCAACCTTTGCAGTAAACAATAATACTATTTCAAATACTACTATTGGCACAGGCGAACAGCATACTTATGCTGTAACCTTAGCATACGGTACATATTTTGAATATGAAATAACAACAAAAAATGTTGCTAACTATAACCTTGAAATTTCTACAGGCACCGACAGAGCAGGTGCATCATACGATGTTTATGTAAACGATATAAAAACCGTAACAGGTATGCAAATTCCCGATACCGACTCATTTACAGGTGTATTTTATCCCGCCGGAACAATAAGGCTTAAATCGGGCAAAAATATAATAAAGGTTCAAAGCTCAGGTTCTACTTATGCAAGTGTAAATGCACTTAAGCTTACAAAAACCACCGAGGATATTACACAAAATCCTATGGAATTTCCAATCAATATGCATACAATAGGAAATACAGATATAGCTAGCGGCAACTTATGGTCTTATGCCGTTACATTTATCGGTACAAATTACTTTGAGTACAGCTTTATAACCCAAAAGGACGCATACTATAAAATAGCATTGCGCTCAGCATCCGACAGAGCAAGCAGTGCAGATGTTTATGTAAACGGCGAGCAATATGTAAAAGGCGCACCTATTACAAATACAAACGGTTTTGCTGTACCTGAAATAAACGAGATTGGCACAGTATTGCTTAAAAAAGGTGAAAACACCATAAAAGTTCAGGGTACATCGGGAAGTTATTTCAATGTATCAAAAATTATACTTACACTTGACGAAAGTATTGAGTATGTAGTAAGCAATTTTAAGTTTCAGAACGATGATGGTATAAGACCTGTTTATGCATTAAAGGAAAACGATAATATTTACTTATCTTGTGACTTTAAAATTATAAACGAAGATTTTGATAAAAAAATCTGGCTTATGATTTGCCAGTACGATGCAACCAATAAATTGACAGATGCACAGTTTACAACAATAGACACAACCAATATGAAAAGCTTTGACACACAGCAGTTTAAAACAAAATTAACAGTTAAGAAAGACAGTGCATCTGTGAAAGGATTTTTACTTATGGAAAATGATTTGACACCTTTAATTGAAAATATCGGCTTTGCCGAGGCAACCATTTTCTCCCAAGATGTTTTAAATGAGGACGCACCTGTTGTTACCCCCGCAAGCGAGGTATCAGACGGCAAGGGCGGATATTACACTGGCTACGATATAAACGATGGTAACTATAATATTGATGCAATATTTTATGACAGCGAGGTTGGCAATCAAACAAAGGTATTTGCATATATGGGCGTGCCAAAAAAAGATGCCGACGGCAATGAGGTAAGCGCAAGCAATAAAGTACCTGCAGTTGTACTTGTACACGGCGGTGCAGGCTATGCATTTAAAGACTGGGTTGAAAAATGGAATGACAGAGGCGTTGCTGCAATTGCAATGTCACTTTCAGGCGACGGTCCTGATGCAACAGGCCAAAATACAGCTATTCATCCCTATGCAGGACAGTGGTGCTGGGATGATAACGGCAAAGCATTTTTAAAGGATTTTGAAAATGCAGCTATGTACCAGAATGTTTTAAATGTTATAAGAGCGCACAACCTTATAAGAAGCCTTGATACAGTAGATGCAAACAATACAGCTATTACAGGAATATCCTGGGGCGGTATTACCACAACTACCGTTATTGGTGTAGACAACCGCTTTAAATTTGCAATACCTTGCTACGGTACAGGCTACCTTGACCAGAGCAGAACATATTTTGAAAATGCTTATGAAAAAACCGACCGTTCGGCAAACTGGGATCCTGCAAACTTTGCAGCAAAGGCACAAATGCCCGTTTTATATGTTAACGGCGATAGTGACGAGCATTTCTCGGTTAACATAACCACACATACAAGCGATGTAACACCAAGCTCAAAAATAAGTGTACATCATAAGCTTGTACATGGATATGAGCCAATATGGAATATGGAAATGATTTACAAATATGCTATGAATATGTTTAATAATACAGATCCTCTTTTAAGTATTTCAAACGAAAATGCAGACGGAAACACCTTTACATTTAACTACATAGCACCACAGGGCACAACAGTTTCAAATGCAGTTATGTATTATATAACAAGCAACGATTTAGGCTATGGCGGAGATGTTGAATGGAACACAGTTTCACAGTATACAAACTCAAATTCACAAATATCGTTTAATATACCGAACGGTGCAACACACTTATATGCATCTGTAACCGATAATAACGGCTATACAGTAAGCACAAGATATATAAGTGCCAAATAATTTAATAATAAGAATTTAAGATATAACCATCCAAAAACAAAATCCACTTAACGAGCAATTTATGCTTTTTAAGTGGATTTTGTTTTGTGGAAAATTGCAATATAACAGAATAAATTAGCAATTGAAATTGCAATTCACTTATGCTACAATAATATTGTAATTATTATGCGGAGGTACTAATATGAAAAGAATTACAGCTTTAATTATAAGTATGATATTTATTGCAAGCCTTATACCTGACACAATTTCAGCAAACGATTTACCCACATACAGCCTTGCAAAACAACAGGTTGCAGACTATATGGAACAGGCAAAAGCTTTATATGCAAGCAATACAGATTATACTGAAAGTCTTGCACCCGACCTTTACTACTCCATATCCGCTGATGCAGAATGCGACAGGCCTAACCCAGTAAAGCTTACATGGAATGGATTATCAGGTGCACAAAGCTATACACTTTATATTTCCACCAATGAAAATTTCGACAGCAACAACACACTGGTGTATAAAAATATATCGGCAACATCGTACGAGGTTTACCATTTATTTGTAAACACCCAGTACTATTGGAAAGCAGTTGGCAACAACGGTGCTCAAACACCCGTAAACAGCTTTAAAACTGCAAATACTATCCGTTTTATTAAGGTTGACGGTATGCGCAATGTGCGCGATATTGGCGGATGGAACGGTTTAAATCAAGGTCTTGTATACAGGGGATGCGAAATTAATGCTGTTACACAAAACTCCGATGGTACATATTTTGCAGCAACGGAAGCAGGCAAAAAAACTATGCTTGAGGATATGAAAATAAAAACCGACCTCGACCTTCGCGGAATGGGTGACGATTCCGGAAATATAACACAATCTCCGCTCGGTGATACTGTTAACTGGGTAAGCAACGGTCTTGGAAGCTACATATCCTGCCTTAAAGAGGAAAATATGTACAAGTTTAAAAATGCACTCCGAATTTTTGCAAACAGCGATAACTACCCTATTTACTTTCACTGCTACGGCGGTGCAGACCGCACAGGCACAATAGCCTTTTTGGTTGAAGCACTCTCAGGTGCATCAGAGGTTGATTTAAGCATTGATTTTGAGGCTACAACATTCTCGCATAAGGTTGGATACCGCAGACGCAACCACGAGGCAGATATAAGAGCATTGGTTGTTACAGGCAACAACGGCGACGGCGTAAAAACCTACAAGCCTTTCTGTGAATATGAGGGCAATAATATAAACGAGCAGGTTGAAAGCTATGTTCGCCACATCGGCTTAAACACACAGGAAATATCAAATATAAGGTCAATACTTAGAGGAAACGGTGTAACATTTTTCAGCACAGATGATGTTTCTACAGGCAAAAATGTTGCTATTACTTTGAAAAACCTTGGCACCCATACAGTAAAATCACTTGAAAATGCCGACGGTAAGGTGGATTTCAGCCTTAACGGCAATGCATTAATTGCAAACATAAATAAAGAGGGAACTTACAAAATCACCTTTGACGACGATACAACCCTTACATTTGACGCATTCACACCCGTGTATCCCGAAATCACACTTTCAAAAAATGTTGAGAACACGGAAATCAAAAGGATTGAATGTGAACACCTTATTGCAACAAACTCAAACGACGGTGTTACAGGCGTTGTAAATAAGGACGGTAAAAGAATAGGCTTGCCAAACTCACGCTACGGCGAATGGATAATAAATGCCGATGAGGATGGTATATATAACCTCTCGCTTATTGCAAATACAAACTACACAGGAGCACGGGTTAAGCTTTCAACAATTGAGGGCGATACAGTATCAGATATAGGCACAGTTGATTTGGTTTGCGACGGACAGCATCAGGATTGTATTACCTACCCTATGACAACAGTATTGCCGTCGGTATATTTAAAAAGCGGAGAAAACAGAATAAGGCTCACCATTATATCAAACGGAACTGTATCTATGGACTGCATAAATTATAATCTTTCATCAAAAATAGTAAATAAGATTGACGGCGGTAAATATTCCTTAAAAGCAGATTTGAGTATGCTTGGCGAAAATGCTCAACAAAATGCCACCTTGTTTGCAGGCGTGTTTAACGGAGCAACCCTTGAAAAAGCTTACATTGAGGATGTGAAAAACGGTACTGCAACCATAAACGAAATTGAAACCAATACAGGCGATAAGCTTAAAGTATTTGTTTGGAACAAATTAAGCTTAATACCGCTTATGCCTGATTTGAATTTTTGAATATAATTACATATTCCCATAAAAAGAGCGCTGTAAAAAACTTGGTTTTTTACAGCTCCTTTTTATATTTCTTTAATTATAACAAATCTCTTTTTAATAATTAATAAGTAAGCAGTATTCTTAAACAATTTATCTTAAAACTGCAACCGCATCCCCTATTGTTTTTTCAAGAGCTTCCATTCCGTACTTATCAACTTCTGCCTTATTCTTTTCTCCATGAGTCAAGCATCCTGCACCGCCAATACAGCCGCCAATACAAGCCATACCCTCAATAAAATTAGCATCTAAAACATTTTTGCTCTTTTTAAGAAGCGCTAACCTGCAGGCTTCAATACCGTCACATGGAATTGCCTTAAGGTCAAAATCGATTTCCTGCTCTTTCAAGCCTTGCTTAACTGCATCGGAAAGACCGCCGGAACGGGCAAATATTCTGCCAAAATAAGATGCATTATCCAAAACATCCTCGTCAAGTGTTGTAATATCAACATCCTTACTGTCATAAAGTGCTTGAAGCTCCTCAAAGGTTAAAACAGCATCTACAAAAGGCTTTATCTCATCCAACTGCACTTCGGCTTTTTTTGCCGTACAAGGTCCTATAAACACTACTTTAGAGTCAGGGTCGGTATCTTTAATATATTTTGCAAGTGTTGCCATTGGCGAAAGATTATGCGATATATACTGGACTAAATCAGGAAATGCCGATTTAACATAAGCCACAAATGCAGGACAGCACGAGCTTGTTAAAAAGCCTTTTTCGGCAAGTTCTTTAGATTCTGCCTGTGCTACCATATCAGCACCGAGTGCGGCCTCAACTACCGTAAAAAATCCAAGCTCTTTCAAACCTTTAATTACCTGACCAAGCTTTGCATAAGTAAACTGACTTGAAATTGACGGCGCTACCATTGCATATACCTTGTATTTTTGATTGTTATTACTTTTCTTTATTAAGTCTACCACATTTAATATGTACGACTTATCCATAATTGCACCAAACGGGCACTGATATACACATGCACCGCAGGCAGTACATTTATTATTGTCGATTAAAGCGGCATTATCCTCGTTAATGGAAATGGCCTTTACCTTGCATGCATTCTGACAGGGACGCATACGGTTTACAATTGCCGAATACGGGCATACCTTTGCACACTGACCGCATTCAACACATTTTGATTTATCAATATGTGCCACATGGTTATGGTCAAAAGAAATTGCACCTCGTTTGCAAACATCCTCGCATCTGTGTGCAAGACATCCCCTGCAGGAATCTGTAACCTCATAGCCTGCTGCAGGACATTCATCACAGGCAATATCAATAACCTCAATTACATTCGGATTTTCTTTATCTCCGCCCATTGCAATTTTTACACGCTCGCCTAAAATTGCCCTTTCCTTATAAACACAGCAACGCATAGTTGAGTTTTTACCGGGAACAATTGCCTTTGGTATTTCCAGAACATTTTCAAGAAGTGTATCATTCCACGCAAGTTTTGCAACCTCACGCAACACCTTGTATTTTAAATGCTGAACTTTAGTATCAAATTTTCTCATATTTTGCACCTCTTAAAAATAGCTTACTTTAATTTTTTTACCCATCATTTTGAGGCACTTTGAAAGCTCCTCAACCAAATTCATTTTAATACTGAAATTTATAGGCAAATCCGGATTCTGATGTGCAGGATTTATAGCACGTCCAACATAAAAGTTTATATCGGTTGCCTCTTCAAACAAAAGTCTGCAAATAAGCGAAGCTCCGTCACGTTTATAATTCCAATGCTCATACTGTTCATTTTTGCCTAAATAGTCTTTTGCGTATTCCAAAACTCTGTTTACGGTTATAACGCCCTCGGTTACAAGGTCAACACCTTCAAGCTTGGCAATCGGGGGAACATCCGAATCCTCAAAGTTAAGGGTTGGCAAAAGCGGCTTGCCCAAATACTTAGATGCGATAGACGATGTAGTTCCTCCGCAAATTATATGCTTGCCTTCCTTTGAAAAGAAAAGCGACATCATACGGTCACCGTCATCACGGTTAGATGGAGGACCGAACAAAATGTTCATAGGCTCTCTTTTTCTAATTCTCACAATACAGGCAGTTGCATCATCTCCGGGCTTTTTGCCATAAAGATTATCACATTCATCAACCAGCAATGTAGAAAGGTTTTTTGCTGTAAGTCCCGTTACAGACATTGCCTCCATAAAGTCGATTATATCCTCACGCTTCCAGCCAAAGTTATATGCCATACCTATACCTGCATGGGGGCATCCGTCGCTCATTGCAATGAATACATCGCCTTCACGCAATCGAATTACTGACTTATATATTTTTTTGCCGTCTATATTCATTTCGGTTTTGGGATAATCATAATTTTTATTGTCACGCAGAACAATTGCCTGTGGATTATCGTATTGAATAATTTCGGCAATTTCATTATTAATGATATGCATAATTGTAAATGTGGAATATGCCACACCTCTTACCGAACATACAGGAAGTGTTGCTGCAATGGTTGATACACACTCCTCTATGGGAAGTCCTGCTGCCATCATTGTTGAAATAATTTTAGATGTAAGGGTAGATAAAATGCTTGCCTTTACACCGCTTCCAAGGCCGTCGGCAAGAACAATAACCGTTGAATTTTCATTCTGCTCCACAATTTCCACATGGTCGCCGCAAAGCTGTTCGCCATAATGGTTTATACTTTTCCAGCCGATATCTGCACATAAATTATTCATTCTGTATCGACTCCTTTAACTTTGCAAGAGCAATTTTTGTTTCCGCGGCTGTTTCTCCAAGAAGCGATGCAATTTCCTGTACAATACGCATCTGCTTATCAACAACCTTATCTGCAACCTCAACGGTTTGTCTGCTTATACTTTCTTTCTTTTCACGCTCCTGCTGTTCGGATGTAATATCACGCATAATACCTATAAGCAGGTGCGAATCCTTATCATACACAACCGATTGCTCAATATAACGGTTATATTCAGCGAGGTATACTTTTTTATTTCTTATATCCCTGCCAGTATTTTTTACTTCTATAAAATCTTTTGGGTCCATTATACTAACAACCAAATCGCCAAGTACATCTGTGCTTGAACGGATATTCATTATTTTTTTTGCGGCCTGATTTATTTGCTGTACCTCAAGCTCCTCATTTAAAACAATAAGACCGTTCGGAGTATTTTTAACAATTGTATCGGAAAAGCTTTCTGCTTTATCCTTTAAAAACGGCAGACACATTGAAACTTCTGCCTTACCCTGACAAATAGCAATAGCTTTTTCACGACAGGTATTATAACCGCAAGAACCGCAGTTAAGCTCGTCGGAGGTTTTAAATTTACCCATCTGACGGAGAACATTATAAATCTCTGTTTCCGACGGCATTTGAAGTCTGTGCTCTATATAAGTAAACTGCTTTTTAAGGTATGCATTTTCAGGCTGAACTACATCAAAATCCTTATCGCCTGCATAGTTTGCTATTGTAATATAATCTTTAACCGGCGATGTACGGTGATATTTTTCCATAACCGGTCCGCCGATACAACTTCCTATACAAGCAGACATCTCAATAAAGCACTTATGAATTTTACCGCTTTCAATATCCTTTAAAGCGTCTATACAGTTTTCTATTCCATCAAGTGCCATATATGTGTATCCTGCAATATTTTGCTCCATTGTTTTTAAAATTCCGCCGGTTGTGGGGAAAAATCTTGCACGGCTTTCCTCAATGGAATCCATATCTTTTTTAAGCTCAATATTTTCCTCTTTAAGCCAGTTTGTAAGCTCCTCAAAGGTTAAAACTGCATCAACTATACCCTCGTAATGCTCTGCCTCGTCTTTTTTGGCAACACAAGGGCCGATAAACACGGTTTTTGCTTTTGGAAATCTTTTCTTTATATCAAGGCAATGTGCCTGCATTGGTGAAACTACATCTGCCAGAAATTCAAGCTCCGCAGGGAAATATTTTTGTATAAGTAAGTTGATTGAATGACAGCAGGAGGATATTATAACATCTCGTTCATCCTCACGAAGCATTCTTTCATATTCCTTTTTTACAATTGTTGCACCGATAGCTGTTTCTTCAACATCATAAAATCCAAGCTTCTGAAGTGCATCACGCATTGCGTTTATTCCAACACCCTCGTAATTGGCAACAAATGACGGTGCTAAACTTACGACAACAGGCTCTCCGCTTTGCATTAACACCTTTACTTTTTCTGTTTCATCTACAATTTGCTTTGCATTCTGAGGACATACAACAAAACACTGCCCGCACAAAATACATTCATTGCCTATTATATGTGCCTGATTGCCTGAAAAACGAATTGCTTTAACAGGACAATGACGAATACACTTATAACAGTTCTTACAATTTGATTTTTTAAGTGTTAAACAATTTGGCATTTCGGTTACATCCTTTCTTTTTCGATTACTGCAAGCACTTTCTCATTAAAAAATTCTTTAAAGTTTTCACGGGTTATGCCAACATGAATTTCATCATCCACCTGAACGGTTACGCCGTATCTGTTGCACCTTCCTATACAAAAACTTCCCACAAGTGCAATTTCATTTTCAAGATGATGGTATTCAACTGCTTTGGTAAGTAAATCAACAATTTCAGGTGACCCCTTCAAGTGACAAGAACTGCCAACGCAAATTTGAATTATCATATCATCACACCTTCGGTAAAACTTCGCATTTAAAGAATTCGTCAACTGTTTCAGGAGTAACAGAATGGAATTTATCGTCAACTGTTACGCATACACCTTGCTGACATTTACCCATACAAAATGTTCCGCCAAGCTCCACTTTATCGTCAAGCTTATTTACACCGATTAAATACTGAAGCTGTTCAACAACCTGACGTGAACCTTTAATATGACAAGAACTACCAATACATACTGTGATTTTCATTTTAAAACATCCTTTCTCTTAAACTGCAGTTTGTGTCTTATAACAGGCACAAACTGCAATTATTTAATTATTCGTAATCTACAACATCTACCCAGGAAAGCAAGAATTCTCGCTCTTTTGAATTTCCCTTAACCGACTGTGATGCGGCTACAATCGGCATCCACTTCTGAACATACTGTTTTGCAGTTGAACTTTTTTCACAGAATAAATCAAGATACTTTTTAGCTCCGTTTATATCGCCGTTAAGCCAGAAAAGCAGATATGTCCTTGCTGCATCAGCCGATGCATTTCCCTGTGTTGCGTGTGACCAATCCAAAATATAAGGTGTGCCATCCTCTGCCACAATAATGTTTGACGGGTTAAAATCGCCGTGACATACTTTTGTGTGTTTAGGCATTCCCTCCAAGCGGGTATGAAGGTCGTAACGGGTTGTTGCATCTAAATCGGTTGCACTGATTTTTCGGTTCATTTTGTCCTTTAATTTATTAAGTAGAGGTGATTTTTTTGAATGAACCTCAAGCTGGAGATTTACCAAAAGCTCAAGATATTCATCTTTTTTATCAGGGTTTTCCTCCATAAGCTGTGCAAGTGTTTTGCCTTTTATATACTGGGAAACAATTGCCCATTTACCTTCTACCATTGTAACTTCAAGTATTTTTGGAATATTAAGTCCCGTTTCCTCAATTCTTGCCTGATTTAAGGCTTCGTTAAGTACATCAGACTTTGAATAACTTTCGTTAAAAACTTTAACACAATTTTCGCCGTCCCGATATATTGTTTTATTATTTCTTACTGCTATAACTCTATCAAGTTTCATTATCAGTTCCTCCTATAATTTTGTTTCACGCTTTTTTATTTTTGCGTTGTGAAAGTTTAGCGGATGATATTTTTCCATCTTTTAAAGATGGCATTTCTTTTTCTGTAAAATGCTTGCCGTAATAAGCATTCAAATACATCTGCTTAATTTCTGCCATGAGCGGATAACGTGGATTTGCTCCTGTGCACTGGTCGTCGAATGCCTGCTCGGTCATTTCATCAAGATTATCAAGGAATACTTTTTCGTCTATACCATAGTCTTTTATAGTTTCTTTGATGCCTACTTCAGCTTTAAGATCGTTAATTAATTCAATAAGTCCTTCAAGCTTTTCCAAATCGGTATTTCCTTTTACGCCGAGGTAATCAGCAATTTCTGCGTAGCGGGCAAGTGTATGCGGATGGTCGTACTGTGAGAATGTACCCATTTTTACAGGAGCTTCGCTTGAATTAAATCTGATAACTTCCTCAATCATAAGCGCATTTGCTACGCCGTGTGGCAAGTGGTGAAACGCACCTAACTTATGTGCCATTGAGTGGCATATACCAAGAAACGCATTTGCAAATGCCATACCTGCCATTGTTGCGGCATTAGCCATTTTTTCTCTTGCTTCAATATCAGTCTGACCGTTTTCGTAAGCTCTTGGCAAATATTCAAATATTGTTTTAAGTGCTTTAAGTGCAAGTCCGTCAGTGTAATCTGTTGCAAGCATTGCGGCATAAGCCTCAATTGCGTGAGTTACAGCATCTATACCCGATGCGGCAGTTAAGCCTTTAGGAGCTGACATGTGAAAATCGGTATCAACAATAGCCATATTAGGCATAAGCTCGTAATCTGCAAGCGGATATTTAACACCTGTTGCTTCATCGGTAATAACTGCGAAAGGTGTTACCTCAGAGCCTGTACCTGCTGATGTGGGAATTGCAATAAAATATGCTTTTTCGCCCATTTTAGGGAATGTGTATACTCTTTTTCTTATATCAATAAATCTCATTGCCATATCCATGAAGTCTGCTTCGGGGTGCTCGTAAAGTACCCACATAATTTTTGCAGCATCCATAGCCGAGCCGCCGCCGAGAGCAATAATTGTGTCAGGCTTAAATGCAGCCATCTGCTGAGCGCCGTTTTTTGCATTTAAAAGTGTCGGGTCAGGCTGTACATCAAAAAATGTTGTATGAGCGATGCCCATTTCATCAAGTTTATCTGTTATCGGTTTTGTATAACCGTTTTCGTAAAGGAATGTATCTGTTACAATAAATGCTCTCTTTTTACCCATTACATTTTTAAGCTCATCAAGTGCAACGGGCAGACAGCCTTTTTTAATATATACCTTTTCTGGTGCTCTGAACCAAAGCATATTTTCCCTTCTTTCTGCTACTGTTTTTATATTCAAAAGATGTTTTACACCAACATTGTCCGAAACGGAGTTGCCACCCCATGAGCCACATCCGAGTGTAAGCGACGGTGCAAGTTTAAAGTTATAAAGGTCACCTATACCGCCGTGTGATGATGGTGTATTTACAAGTATACGGCAGGTTTTCATACGGCTTGCAAAGCTGTTTAACTTATCCTGCTCTGTTACTTCATTAAGGTATACCGATGAAGTATGACCGAAACCGCCATCCTCAACAAGCTTTTCTGCTTTGTCGAGTGCATCCTCAAAATCTTTTGCTTTATACATAGCAAGTACGGGAGATAATTTTTCGTGTGCAAACTCTTCGGAAAGGTCAACGCTTTCAACTTCACCTATAAGGATTTTTGTTCCCTCTGGAACATTAACACCTGCAAGCTCTGCAATTTTGTTGGCTGGCTGACCAACAATTTTTGCATTCAATGCACCATTTATAATTATGGTTTTTCTAACCTGCTCTGTTTCTTTATCGTTTAAGAAGTAACATCCTCTTGACGCAAACTCCTCTTTAACTTTATCGTATATGCTGTCAATAACAATTACCGACTGCTCCGATGCACAAATCATACCGTTATCGAATGTTTTTGAGTGAATGATTGAGTTAACTGCCAATAAAATATCGGCACTGCTGTCGATAATTGCAGGGGTATTACCTGCACCAACACCAAGCGCAGGCTTTCCGCTTGAATATGCCGCCTTAACCATACCGGGGCCGCCTGTTGCAAGAATAATGTCTGCCTCTTTCATAACTGTGTTTGTCATATCAAGGCTTGGTACATCTATCCAGTCGATTATACCCTCGGGAGCTCCTGCCATAACCGCCGCTTCCAAAACAAGTTTAGCAGCCGCAATTGTGCTGTTTTTTGCTCTCGGATGAGGAGAAATTATAATAGCATTTCTTGTTTTAAGTGCCAAAAGACATTTAAAAATTGCAGTAGATGTAGGATTGGTTGTAGGTATAACCGCCGCTACCACACCGATAGGTTCAGCAACCTTTTTAATACCAAAGGATTTATCCTCCTCGATTACACCGCAGGTTTTTGTATCCTTGTATGCATTGTAGATATATTCTGCCGCATAGTTGTTTTTAATAACCTTATCCTCTACAATACCCATGCCTGTTTCCTCAACTGCCATTTTTGCAAGAGAAATTCTTGCTTTATTTGCTGCCGATGCCGCCGCAAGAAAAATTTTGTCAACCTGCTCCTGTGTGTAGGTTGCAAAAACCTTTTGAGCTTCTCTCATACGAAAAATTGCTTCTCCAAGCTTTTCGACGCTGTCTACAATTTCATAGTTCTTTTTGTTCATTTTTATAATCCTCCTAAAAATTTATATTACATAATTTTAATTCGCTTAACTTTGTTAATATTTTAACATTCTTTTTTGATTTTAGGAATTCTTAAAATGTTTAATCGGTATTATCAATACAGATAACCCTATTTTAAAAACAAAAGGGGCTGTTTAAAAACTTTTACAGTTTTTAAACAGCCCCTTGCTCGTGGGATAGGATAAATTTTTAAAACGGACAAACTGAGCTGACGAAGGACTTTATGGGACTTCGTCAGATTACCCGAAGGCGTACAGGGGTACGACGAGAGGCGAAGTTTGTTCGTAGCAAAAAAGCTTAAAATTTAGAAAAATTGAACAAAGTGAGATTTTTCAACCATAATATAATGTTTTTTAAATTATGAAGTGCCTGAACTTCGTATTATTTTTGCCTTTTTGCGGTCTGGAGAATTTAAAGATCCCCTAATTAAATATTTTTCGTTTTGCATTACATAGTTCGGTTATAAATCTGCGGTCAAGCTCCGTTAATTTATAACCTTTTTTATAAATTAACACATCTTTGTAAATCTTTTTATTTTCAATACATTTTTTCTGCACAAGATTATATCTTTTAAGCAGGTTAGCCGGTGCAGGAGATACCCACATAAATGTTTCCGGGTTTTTGTCGAGCAGGTCAAACTGGCTCGCCCTCTCAAAAATATAAATTCTTCTGTCAATATTATCGGGCAATTCCTCTTTAACAACCTTTGAAAGCGGCATGGACGGAACAAACGGATCTGCGTGGGCAATCTCTATACAGTCAATTAAATCGTTGAATTTAATTTCGTCCTTTTGTGCTAAAGGATTGTTTACACTCATAATCAGCGAATAGCTGAACTCCGTTACAAGCTCGTATAAAAATCCCTTTTCGTCAAGCATCTCTTTAAAATACTTATCATAATTCTCGGCATATCTTATAATCCCCAATTTATAATCATGGTTGAGCATATTGTGTATTGTTCGCTGTGAATTTGTTTCCTTATAAAATATTTCTGCTGCATCCTTAGTAAGAATTTTTGAAAATTCGGCAAAGGCTTCGGAAATATAGCACGCACGGGGAACAGAAATAGAAAACTTTTGTCTGTTTGGGGCTCCGTCTTTATAATGGTTTTCAACCGCCTCAATCTGGCTTAATATTCCTCTGGCAAAATTTATAAATTCATCACCCTCAGGAGTTAAGCACATACCTTTTGTTGTTCTGTCGAAAATAGTTATGCCCAAATCTGCCTCAAGCTCTTTTATTGAGCGGCTTATGTTTGGTACAGCTATTAAAAGCGACTCAGATGCTTTATTTAAAGAACCTGCTTTGGCAACTTCAACCGCATATTTCATGTGTAATATATTCATTTAATCTCCGTCCTTTCTGCCACTTTTATTTTAGCATATAATCATCGCTTATTCAATATACATTATAAATTTTTTGTAATTTCTTATATTTTTGCCCTGTACTCCATTGGCAAAAGCCCCGTTTTAATTTTAACAAAACTTATTGATTTTTTTAAAGTTTAATATTATAATATACTTTGTCAGACAATCAGGGAGGGTATTTTAATTGAGTATTATTTATCTTATAATTATTATTTTGTTTTGCTCGGGACATAATGTTTCAACAAAAGCATATAACAGTAAAAGCAACAGCACGGGCAATTTCTTTTTTGCCGCATTAAGAACACTTTTTGCATGCATATTCTTTATAATTACCTCAAGAGGTTTAAATTTTAATATTGAAATTCTGCCGTATTCAATAATGTTTGGTATAAGCTACGGTATTGCAGGACTTTATTTTCTTAAAGCTGTAAATTACGGACCGCTTTCTCTTTCGTCACTTATAGTATCATATTCGTTAATGATACCAACAATTTACGGGCTTTTATTTTTAAAAGAGCCTGCAAGTATTGGCTTTTATCCCGGTTTTATACTGCTTCTTATATCATTTTATCTTACAAATAAAAAATCAGCAAATGAAAAACAAATATCCTTTAAATGGGTTATATACATTCTTTTATCTGCGCTTGGTAACGGTTTTTGTTCAGTTTCACAAAAAATGCAGCAGATTGCATTCAGCGGAGCATACAAAAATGAATTTATGATACTGGCACTTATAATAGCCTTTATTCCGCTTTTTTTATTATCCCTTGCCTATGAAAAAAATCATCTTATAAAATGTGTTAAAAAAGCCTTTCCGTTTGCAGCTTCAGCAGGTATTATGAACGGCGTTGTAAATTTATTTGTTATGATATTATCGGGAATTATGGCAACATCGGTAATGTTTCCGCTTATTTCGGCAGGAGGACTAATACTTACATATATACTTTCTAAGGTACTGTATAAGGAAAAACTTTCAAAAAGGCAGTTTATAGCTTTTGTAATGGGTGTGCTGTCAATTATACTGCTTAATATATAATAACAAAAAATACGGTGTTTTTCACCGTATTTTTTGTTATTTGTCTTTATTTAAAAGTTTGTACGATAATGTCATAAGCGAATCACTTAAATGTACATTTTCAACCACAACATCATCAGGGAACTCAAGCTCTGTATAAGTAAAGTTCCACAATGCCTTTACACCGTATTTAACAAGGTCATTTGCAGTATCAAACACTGCACTTTTCGGAACACAAAGTATTGCAATATCAGGGTTATGCTTTTTAACAAAGCTTTCAAGCTCATCTGTATGCATAACGGTATGGCCTGCAATATTTTTACCTACTTTATCAGCATCAGTATCAAAAAGACCTATCATTTTATAACCGCGCTTTTCAAAGGTATCGTGATTTGCAAGGGCTGCTCCAAGATTACCTGCACCTACTATAATTGTAGTATAGCCTCTGTCCATACCCAGTATTGTGCCTATTTCTTTTTGAAGCATTTCTACATTATATCCGTAGCCCTGCTGACCGTAACCGCCGAAACAGTTAAAATCCTGCCTTATCTGCGAGGCTGTTACACCCATTTTTTTGCTCATATCTTTAGATGATGTTCTTGTTATATTTTTCTTAAGCATATCGCTTAATTGTCTGTAATATCTAGGAAGCCTTCTAACAACTACCAACGGCACTTGTTTTTTA
>JAZSPJ010000094.1:0-8076 GCA_045537365.1 Clostridia bacterium | reverse complement strand
ATTTTAAATAACTATAATTTAAAGGCTGCATTTAATTTAAATTCTGAGCTTCTTGGAAAAGAGGGCACATTAACCCATAACGGTGTAACGGTAAACCATACGAAGGTAAATGCTGAGGATGTAAAGCATATATACTGCGGTCATGAGGTTGCAGTGCATACACTTACACATCCTAATTTAACACAGATTTCAGACGATAGCGAGATTATCCGTCAGGTAGAGCAGGACAGACTTAATTTGTCCGAGCTTGCAGGCTACGAGGTGTTTGGTATGGCATACCCGTGCGGCGGTACAAATTGCAATGAGCGTACCGCAGAGCTTATTAAAAATAACACTCCGATTAAATATGCCCGTACTATTGACTTAACCCAAAGCTTTGAGCCTTACCCTGATTTGTATCAGTACAAGGCAAACGGCCGTTACGGCTTTAACTGGGATGAGCTTTTTGATTCTGGCAAAAAGTTTATAGCTTTAAAAACCGATACTCCGAAGGTGTTTTATATATGGGGACATTCATACGAATTGGACCTTTTTCCTGAAGGCTGGGAGCAGTTTGAAAGGTTTTGCAAAATGATTAGCGGACATAACGATATTTTTTACGGTACAAATATTGAAATTCTTGCTAAATAATTGCAATATATTGCCGTAATTATGCTAATTGGTTGACTTCGTCTTTTTTTGTGTTATAATCGGGATGTATAATTCAAAAGCTTTTTCGGAGGTTGAAAATGGATAAAAATAAGGTTATATCAAAAATCAAAGAGGTTGGCGTAGTTGCGGTTGTCAGAGCAGAAAGCGCCGGGCAGGCAATAAAGATTACCGATGCCTGCATAAAAGGCGGAATACCTGCAATTGAGCTTACATTTACAGTGCCGGGCGCAAACAGAGTAATAGAGGAACTTAAAAATCATTACAGTGAGGATGAGATAATACTCGGTGCAGGCACAGTGCTGGATGCCGAAACCGCACGAATTGCAATACTTGCAGGTGCACAGTACATAGTAAGCCCTTATTATGATGAAGCAACAATAAGGCTTTGTAACAGATACGCAGTACCCTGTATGCCGGGTTGTATGACAATTCACGATGTGGTAAAATCCCTTGAAATGGGTTGCGATATAATTAAGCTTTTTCCCGGCGATATGTTCGGTCCTAATATGGTTAAGGATATTAAAGGTCCGCTTCCGCAGGCAAATATTATGCCGACAGGCGGTGTTTCGGCAGATAATGTTGACCAGTGGATAAAAGCAGGAGTTGTTGCAGTAGGAGCAGGCTCATCCCTTACCAAAGGCGCTAAATGCGGCGATTGGGATGCTGTTACAGCTGAGGCTAAAAAGTTTGTAGAAAATGTTAAAAAAGCTCGTTTGGAGCTTGCAAAATAATTTTTAGGAGGCATATTTACTATGAAAGTTGTTACATTTGGTGAAATTATGATGCGCCTTCAGACACCGGGGCATCAAAGATATATTCAGGCACAGAGCTTTGAGGCAGAATACGGCGGCGGCGAGGCAAATGTATGCGCATCAGTTGCAAACTACGGCGGTACAGCCTGCTTTGTTACAAAGCTTCCTGATAATCCGATTGGCGAGGCTTGCCTTTCACAGCTTCGCAAATACAATATCTGCACAAAATACATTGCAAGGGGCGGCGAGCGGCTTGGTATTTACTTCTGCGAAAAGGGCGCATCACAAAGAGCATCAAATGTTGTGTACGACAGGGCGCACTCATCAATTGCAACAGCAGATAAAGCCGATTTTAACTGGGGCGAGATTTTTGACGGAGCAGACTGGTTCCACTTTACAGGCATAACACCTGCACTTAGCGATACTACTGCAGATATATGCTTGGATGCCTGCAAAACTGCAAAAGAAATGGGCGTTAAAATAAGCTGTGACCTTAACTTCCGTAAAAAATTATGGTCAACTGAAAAAGCAGGCAGGGTAATGAGCGAGTTAATGAAATATGTTGATGTTTGTATTGCAAATGAGGAGGATGCCGAAAAAGTATTTGGTATTCACGCATCAAATACCGATGTTACAGGTGGTAAATTAAGCGACGAGGGCTACAAGGATGTTGCCCGTCAGCTTGTTGAAAGATTTGGTTGCTCACACATTGCAATTACATTGAGGGAGAGCATCTCTGCATCCGAGAACGACTGGTCGGCACTTTTATACGATGCTAAAGAGGACGGTTTTTATAAATCCAAAAAATATCACATGACAGTTATTGACCGTGTTGGCGGAGGCGACTCGTTTGGAGGCGGTCTTATATACGCAATGCTTGCAGACTATTCAAATCAGGATGCAATAGAGTTTGCAGTTGCCGCATCCTGCTTGAAGCACACAATTGAAGGCGATATGAACCTGGTTACACTTGATGAGGTTAAAAACCTTATGAAAGGTGACGGTTCTGGCAGGGTTTCAAGATAAGTTAATTAAATATAAAGTTGTGTAGGGGTTGATACGGAAATCAACCCCTACGATTTTTTTGTTAAAAGCAATTTAAAATTATTGCAATTTAAATAAAAGTATGTTATACTAAAAAAAGATAAATTATGGAGGAATTTTACAATGGAGCTTAAATATAAAAGAATATTGTTAAAATTAAGCGGTGAGGCGCTTGCAGGTTCAAAATCATTCGGGCTTGATGCTGAAACAATTGGCAATGTATGCGATACTATAAAAAAAGTAAACGATATGGGTATTGAGGTTGCAATTGTAGTTGGCGGCGGTAACTTCTGGCGTGGCAGAAGCGGTGAAAATATGGACAGAACAAGAGCGGACCACATGGGTATGCTTGCAACTGTAATCAACTCGCTTGCACTTCAGGATGCATTAGAGCAAAGGGGAGTTCCCACAAGAGTACAAACCGCTATTGAAATGCGCCAGATTGCAGAGCCTTATATAAGAGGCAAGGCAGATAAACATCTTGAAAAGGGCAGAGTAGTAATTTTTGGATGCGGTACAGGTAATCCGTTCTTTTCAACAGATACAACTGCCGCATTAAGAGCGGTTGAAATTAATGCAGATATTATACTCCTTGCTAAAAAGGTTGACGGTGTTTACGACAGTGATCCTAACATAAACAAAAATGCTGTCAAATTTGATAAACTGTCATATATTGATGTATTAAACAAAGGTCTTGGTGTTATGGACTCCACCGCAACATCCCTTTGTATGGATAACGAAATACCGATAAGAGTGTTTGGCCTTGATAACCCCGATAATATCATTAAGGTGTTAAATGGCGAGGAAATAGGCACACTTGTTCAGTAATTTTTTTGAAAGGAGATTTATAAAATGGCTAATAATTTAAGCGAATTTGAAACAAAAATGACCAAATCTGTTAATGTACTTGAAGCTGACCTTGCAACACTTCGTGCAGGCAGAGCAAACCCTGCAATACTTGATAAGGTTTCGGTAGAATATTACGGTGTTGCAACACCCGTTACACAAATAGGCAATGTATCTGTTCCCGATGCAAGAACAATACTTATTCAGCCTTGGGATGCAACGGTACTCGGTGAGGTAGAAAAAGCAATTCAAAAATCGGATATAGGCATTAACCCTACAAACGACGGTAAATCTATTCGCCTTGTATTTCCTGCACTTACCGAGGAAAGAAGAAAAGAGCTTGCAAAATCAATAAGCAAAAAGGGTGAGGATACAAAGGTTGCTATCCGTTCAATAAGACGAGATGCAATGGAAAGCTTTAAAACAGCCAAGAAAAACGGCGAGATTACCGAGGACGATGTGAAATCACTTGAAAAGGATATTCAAAATCTTACCGATAAATATGTTAAAATTATTGACGAAGTAATGGCTAAAAAAGAAAAGGAAATTATGGAAGTTTAATCATAATATAAGGGGGCTGTGGTGCATGGCAATGCATAGTATGTGTTGCGGCAACAGCCCTTTGTAATGTGGTATAATGTTAAATGGAGGAAATCCTATGTTTTTTAAAAGACAGGCAAAGCATAACGAGGTTGATTTTAATAATATTCCCGAACATATCGGTATAATTATGGACGGTAACGGCAGATGGGCAAAAAAAAGAGGTATGCCCCGTTCGGCAGGCCACGCCGCAGGTGCAAAAAACCTTGATAAAATGGTGCGTTATATGGA
This sequence comes from Clostridia bacterium, assembly GCA_045537365.1. GTDB lineage: Bacteria > Bacillota > Clostridia > UMGS1810 > UMGS1810 > UMGS1810. The sequence continues at coordinate 3,952 of JAZSPJ010000094.1, read as the reverse complement.
AAGCATCGGTATAAAATATGTTACAGTGTATGCATTTTCTACCGAAAACTGGAGGCGTCCCCCAAAAGAGGTAGAGGAGCTTATGAAATTAATGCTTTATTACCTTGACGATTATAAAAGAGTTCTTGGCGGAGAGGATATTTGCATAAGAATTGTTGGTAAGCGTGAGGGCTTGTCGGAGGAAATTATAAGAAAAATAGATATTGTTGAAAATGAAACCAAAAACAATTCAAAAATCACTTTGACTATATGCTTAAATTACGGTGGCAGAGAGGAAATTGTTTATGCCGCAAAACAGCTTGCCCAAAAGGTAAAGGACGGCGAAATGGATGTAGACGAAATTGACGAGGCATCAATAAACAATTGCCTATACACCAACTTTTTGCCCGATCCCGATTTAATAATAAGACCAAGCGGTGAATATAGATTAAGCAATTTTCTGCTTTGGCAGAGTGCATACAGTGAGTTCTGGTTTGACAATATCTGCTGGCCTGACTTTTCAAAGGACGATATGCTCAGAGCAATAGCTGATTTCCAAAAAAGAAACAGACGGTACGGAGGAGTATAATATGCTTACAAGAATTATATCAGGTGCAATTTGCGCAATAGGCGCAATTTTAATTGTTGTATCGGGCGATGCGTTTATGTCGGCGGCAGTGGGCATAATAGTATTGATGTCGCTTTTCGAGTTTTTTGGTGCAACGGGTGCAAAGGGCAACAGTAAGTTTTTGTTCTGCTTGTCGCTTGTATTTGGTGCAGGGCTCACATTTTTAACTGCATATTTTAAAGAACTTTCGTATTTTAACGAAATGCTTGTACTTTATATTGTAATAAGCTTTGTATATATGGTATTAAATCATGATAAGGTAAAATTTGGCGATGTAGCCCTGTCGGTACTGGGAAGCTTATACATAACACTGTTTTTTAATCATATAATTATGATAAGGCATTTAAGCTTTGGCAGGCTTTATATATGGCTTCCTTTTGTAACTGCGTGGCTTTGCGATACCTGTGCTTATTTTACCGGTATGCTGTTTGGAAAGCACAAGCTTATACCGAAGGTAAGCCCCAAAAAAACCATAGAGGGTGCAATAGGCGGAGTACTTGGCTCTGTAATTTCGGTTGTGATTTTTGCACTTATCTGTAAAAATTACGCATGCGTTCAGGTAAACTATGTTAATGCAATTATCCTTGGCGCAGTTTGTGCAGTTATTTCGCAGTTTGGAGACCTTTGCGCATCCTGTATTAAAAGGGAACACGATGTTAAGGATTTTGGTAACTTAATACCGGGTCACGGCGGTATACTCGACCGTTTTGACTCTGTATTGATGGTTTCGCCGATTGTATATTATTTATCGCTCTATATGGGTATAATAGGATGAGGTACTTATGAAAAACAAAAAAATTGCTATACTTGGCTCAACGGGCTCAATAGGAACACAAGCACTAGAGGTTGCCGATTTTCAGAAGGATATAGATATAATTGCACTTTCGGCACACTCAAACTATAAGCTTCTTGCCGAGCAGGCAAATAAATATAAGCCGGAGCTTGTATGCTTAACCGATAAAACAAAGCTTGACGGTTTTAAAAAACTTCTGGAGTACAGCCCCGAAATTGTTTCGGGTGAGGATGGGTTAATAAAAGTCGCCGAATATAATGGCTATGATACTCTTTTAACCTCGGTTGTAGGCAATGTTGGCTTTATGCCGACGGTTAAGGCTATTGAAAACGGCAAAAAAATACTTTTAGCTAATAAAGAAACCCTTGTAACGGGCGGTGAGCTCATTATGCCTTTAGCCCAAAGGCACGGTGTTGATATTATACCTGTTGACAGCGAGCATTGTGCTATATTTCAAAGCCTGCAGGGCAATAATAAAAAGGATATAAAAAGGATTTTATTAACTGCATCGGGAGGTCCGTTTTTCGGCAAAACTTATGAGGAACTTAAAAATGTAACCAAAGCCGATGCACTTGCACATCCAAACTGGTCAATGGGCAGTAAAATCACTATTGACAGCGCAAGCCTTATGAATAAGGGGCTTGAGGTTATTGAGGCTAAATGGCTTTTTGGCGTGGATATTAATCAAATTACGGTTACTGTTCACAGGCAGAGCATAGTTCACTCTCTGGTTGAGTATGTGGATAATTCTGTTGTGGCACAGCTTGGCGTGCCTGATATGAGGCTTCCTATAAGCTATGCAATCAATTACCCTGAAAGAGCACCGAGTCTTGCTGATGAGCTTGATTTATTTAAGGCAGGTACACTTACCTTTGAAGAGCCTGATACAAAAACCTTTAAGTGTCTTGACCTTGCGTACAGGGCATCATCGGAGGGAGGTACTATGCCAACTGTTATGAACGGTGCAAATGAGGTTGCGGTATATAAATTTTTAAACGATGAAATAGGATTTTTACAGATTGCCGATATTGTTGAAAAAACAATGACGGCACATAAAGTAAAAGGTGAACTTTCGCCTGAAAAAATTGTTGAGGCAGATGCCTGGTCAAGACAGTTTGCATCAAACATTAAATTATAAAAGAGGTAGTATATATGGCGGTTTTATGGGCGGTAATAGTTTTTTGTATAATAATATTTATACATGAGTTCGGGCATTTTATAACAGCTAAAATGTGCGGTATAACCGTGCACGAATTTGCAATAGGTATGGGTCCGAAGCTTGCATCCTTTACAAAAAACAATACACGTTACAGCATAAGAATTTTGCCTATAGGCGGTTATGTACAGCTTGAGGGCGAAAATGGCGAAAGTGACGATCCTAACGCATTTGGCAACAAAAGCGCAATAAAAAGATTTATTGTGCTTGCATCCGGTGCATTTATGAACTTTGTTCTGGGATTTGTGTTTTTTGTTATAATTTCGGCTAATATGAATGTATTGCCTACAGAGTATATTGGCTCATTAACCGAAAATTCTGCTCTTGCGGATGCCGGTGCTCTTGTTGGCGATGAAATTGTAAAAATGGAAAGCGAAACAACTTCTGCAAATATTGTTTGTTATGATGACATAAGCTTTTTCGGTTATCTTTCAAACTATTCGCCCTGTACCGTAACAGTTAAAAGGGGCGATGAAAAAATAAAGCTTGATGTAACCCCAAAATATAATGAGCAAGAGGGGCGCTATTTGTATGGCTTTAGTCCTATGACGGTTGATAAAACTGTATTAAATGTAATATCTGACGGTTTTAAACAAAGTATTTTTACCGTAAAAACTGTTTTTAAATCTTTTGCTATGCTGATTGGCGGAAAATTGTCTGCAAACGATGTCTCCGGCCCTGTAGGTATTGTAAAAGAGATTGGCAATGCCTCAAAATACGGCATTTTAAGTGTTTTAAGCTTAGCGGGCTTAATATCGGTAAATTTGGGTGTAGTAAATTTATTGCCCATACCGGCACTTGACGGAGGCAGAATACTTTTTATAATTATAGAAAAAATAAGAAGAAAGCGTTTAACACCCGAACAAGAGGGCATAATTCATACTGTGGGTTTTGCACTTTTAATGCTTGTTATGATTTTAGTTACATTTTTTGATATTAAAAAATTATTCGGCTAAAAAATACATAAAGCATTTTTTTAATAAAAGTGCTTTATTTTTTGCAAAAAGTGTGTTATACTGTAATAAGTTGATTTGAGCGGACTTTGCGTATGTATGCGCAAAAAAATTATTAAAGAGCAGTTAAATTTAAAGAAACGGAGGTAAACTGTTATTAAAAAATCAAAATTAAAAATAATTCCATTGGGCGGACTTGATGAAATCGGCAAAAATATGACGGTTTTTGAATATGGAAACGATATTATGATAGTAGATTGCGGTCTTGCATTTCCAAACGAGGATATGCTTGGTATCGATATAGTAATCCCCGATTTTACTTATGTCCTTAAAAATATGGAAAGAGTAAGGGGCATTGTATTGACTCACGGTCATGAGGACCA
>JAZSPJ010000076.1:0-13623 GCA_045537365.1 Clostridia bacterium | reverse complement strand
GTTTTAAATGTTATAAATGATTTAAAGCTTACCATGAAATCCATTAACGGCAGAGAGGCAAAAGGAAATATCAGTATTATAGATACCACAGTTGAAATTTCAAACACAGATGAGCTTATGCACCTTATACGCAAATTAAGCCTTATACCGAGTGTAATTGAGGTTACAAGAAAGTAAAACATTTTGAAAGGATATTTTTTCAATATGAAAATACGCATTTTAAGAGGCGGTCCGTGTGTTACAAACTGCTTCATAGTAAAGGATGACGAAACACATAAAGCAATTATTATAGACCCTGCCTTTAACCCGTCAAGAATTATAAAAGAAAGTTCAGGCTATGAAATTGAATATATTATAATAACCCACGCACATATAGACCACCTTATGGCGCTTGATGAGCTTAAAAAAGTAACAAATGCAAGAATTGTTATAAGTAATCAGGAAAATGCATCCTTAAATGATGCACACCTAAATCTTTCGGATTTAATGGAAATACCGTCTGTTACATCAAAGGCTGATATTACAGTAAACGATGGAGATACCCTGCCCTTTGCAAATACAGAAATTAAATTCATATTAACACCCGGTCATACCGCCGGCAGTATGTGTGTGTTTGTGGATGATGTTATTTTTTCAGGCGATACACTTTTTAACCGCACAATAGGCAGATGTGATTTACCCGGCGGATGCTATGATGAGCTTATCAAATCAATCAAGGAAAAGCTTTTTGTATATCCTGAAAATACAACCGTATATCCCGGTCATGGCCCAAGAACAAGTATCGGCATAGAAAAGAGAGAAAATCCTTTTGTGGTTTAACGGGGGACAAATATGAAGCTTATACTTATTAACTGCAAAGAGGAATATGCGGTCAGGGAAATTATAAACGCATACCTTCCAAAGCAAAAGATTTATATACAGCACTCTTTAGCTTACACTCCCCTGTTATGCGAAAATGCAACAATTGTTGAGATTATTTTTAAGGGTAATGAATATACATATATTTGCCATTTGTTTTTAAACGGTGAATATGAAAAACATCTGTATACATCTGATAAATACAATAAAACACATATAAAAAGAGTTGTATCTGCCTGCTATAATAAGCTGACAGGCATACATCTGCCCTGGGGGCTTTTAACAGGCATACGCCCGTCTAAAAATGTGCGTGAACTTTATGACAGCGGGATGGATTATGATGCCGTAAAACAGCATTTTATGAGCTTTTATATGGCAGACGAAAGCAAAACCGATTTAAGCATAGAGGTTGCAAAAACCCAAAGGGATATTATAAAAAGTATTAAGGATAACAGCGTAAGCATTTATATAGGCATACCATTTTGCCCTACAAGATGCCTGTATTGCTCCTTTACATCGCAGTCCATAAAGTTTTCAAACAAGCTTACAGAGCCATATATGGATGCACTCATTAAAGAAATTGAGTTTACGGGCAAAGTACTTAAAGAAAAAAACAAAATAATTGATACAATATACATAGGCGGAGGAACACCAACTGCATTAAATGACAGTCAGTTAAAACGCCTTATGATGGCAATTGATGCAAATTTTGACCTGTCATATTTACGTGAATACACCGTTGAAGCAGGCAGACCTGATACCATTACAAAAGATAAGCTTGATATTTTAAAAAATCATAAGGTTAGCCGAATTAGCATAAATCCGCAGACTATGCATCAAAAAACATTAGATTTAATTGGCAGGTGTCACACACCCGAGGATATTGAAATTACTTATAAAATGGCGAGAGATGCAGGATTTAACCACATTAATATGGACTTAATTTCAGGTCTGCCCGATGAAACAAACGAGGATTTTTTATACACACTTGAACAAATTGAAAAAATGGCACCCGACAGCATAACCGTACACACAATGAGCATTAAACACGGATCTTTTCTTGACAAGGATTACAGCACCTACACAAAAACAAGTCAGGATACCGTAAACAAAATGCTTGAGGATGCATCCGCTTTAATGCAAAAGCTTGGCAAAAAGCCATATTATTTATACAGGCAGAAAAATATGCTCGGAAATTTAGAAAATGTTGGCTATGCCGATAAAAACTCCCATTGCCTTTATAATATATTTATTATGGAGGAGGTGCAAAGTATTATTGCACTCGGTGCGGGAGCATCTACTAAAATTATTACCGACAAAAGTATCGAAAGGGCTTTTAACGTTAAAGAGGTTATAGAATATATTAAAAGAATTGACGAAATGCTTGAAAGAAAAGTTTTGCTTTTTAAAGAAACAGGATTTTAAATGTATATTTTAAAACAGTTTACATAAAATATGTGTAACAGGCATTTTTAGCGAAAGTCGGAGAATACGGATTTTGGTTTTACACTACTCGATGGTTCGCATTAATGTCATAAAAGGCAATTTAAAGGCTTATGCTTTTAAATTGCTTTTTTTATGTATTTTATTTGACACAATGCGACTTTTAGTGTATAATTACAGTGTATGCAGATTTTATGAAAGGAGCTCGCTTAATTATGTTTAAAAAAGCTATGGCGCTATTATTTATAATGCTTTGTTTTGCAATACATACATACGCCGAAAACGAATACGACGGCTATATTTTTAAATATAAAGACGGTGTTGAGCCAATAGCATTATTAAGTGCTGACGATGGCTTAACCGAATGTATTGACAGCGAGCTGAATATATATAAAACAAACAACGAGGAAATAGCAAAAGAGCTTGATGCCTCCCCTATTATTGAATATGTGGAGCCCGATTACCGTGTGTATTTAACCGAATACGAGGTAAAGGATACATATTATTACGAAACTAATTACGATTTAAACTGGCCGCAGAAAAAGATAAATTGCAAAAGTGCCTGGGATTTAGGCCTTTTCGGTCAGAATGTGAGGATTGCGGTAATAGATACAGGCGTTGTATCCGACGAGGATGATATACTGCCCATAAACTTCAGCGATATAATGCCAAACATTGCAAAGGGTTATGATTATGTCTCTAACACCGACAAAGTAACCGATGTTATGGGGCACGGCACGGCAATTGCGCAGATAATTGCATCGCAAAACAATAATTCATATTTTATTGGAGTTGCACCACGCTCCACAATAGTACCGCTTAAAGCCTTTCAAACAAATTATGTATATGTATCGGATATTGCACCGTTGGTGCGCGCGGCAGTTGATGAATACAACTGTGATATTATAAATATGAGCTTTACACAGGGCACAAAAAAATCGCAAACAATGGAAAGTGCTATTAATCACGCATATAATAAAGGTGCAATATTAATTGCCGCCGCAGGCAACGACGGCAGAGATGAAGTAAAGGGAATTCTTACAAACTACCCCGCAGGTTATGATAATGTAATAAGCGTAGGCTCTGTTGGCAAAACAAACGAGTATTGCGAATTTTCGCAACGAAACGAAAGCCTGTTTTGCTGCGCACCCGGTGAGGAAATTGCGGCTTATTATATTTCGGGCACTGCACCCGAGCATAGCTGGAAGCTTTCTCAAATTCAGGGTACATCGTTCAGTGCGCCTGTTGTATGCGGTGTAGCTGCGCTTATAAAAGGCATTAAGCCCGATTTAAACCAGGCAGAGTTTATGGAAATTATTAAAAACACAGCTATTGATTTAGGCGATGAGGGGCGCGATGTTAAATACGGCTACGGGTTAATTGATGTGGAATTGATTTTAAACTATATGCTTAAAGATACAACCACGGTTGTAGCCCCTATTTATAACGATTATACCGATACAAGTATTACCGTTACACACTACGGTGAAAACCCGCAAGCCTATACATCAATATGGATTAGCGACTCTTCTGACGGTAACAAAACAGAAAGCTATACTTTAGAAAAAGGGCAATCTTACAGCCCGAAATACAACTTTGACGGTGCAAAATTAACTCATTACCTTATAAGCAGTATTAAACAGCTTAAACCGCTTGCAAAACCCAAAAGTGCATACAGGATATTTGAATAAAAAAGGTATCACCCCGTTTTAACCCGGAATGATACCTTAATTTTTTTAATTTGTTAGCTCACACATAAACTTTTCAAAGCCCATACCTTCATTTGCATCCAGCCCCATTTTTATGGAATGTTCGCCAACCTTATAAATATAATCAGTTGCAAAGCTTACTGCATCAAACACAGAAAAACCCCGTACAATCCTGCCGCATACAACAGATGCAAACAAATCACCCGTACCTGTATAGTTTACACAGCTCTTAGTACTTGAAAACATTTTAATTTCGTGTCCGTCATAAACCGCATTGGAAACGGTATTTCTGTTATTACACTTAACGCCCGTAATAACAATATTTTTTGCTCCCATACTGTAAAGCTTATAAAGCATTTTTTCAAGCCCTGCATATTCTGCATACTCGCCTGTATACGGCATATCACAAAGAGCGCAAGCCTCTGTAAGATTTGGTGTTATTACATCGGCACCATTTATAAGCCGTCTCATCTGAATACACATATTACTGTTATATGTAGTGTAAATTTCACCGTCATCACCCATAACAGGATCGATAATAAGCTTTGTGTTTTCATCTTTAAATGTATCGATAAAATCCTTTACAATATCTATCTGATGTTCTGAACCGATAAAGCCCGTATATATTGCATCAAACTTTAAATTCTGACCTTTCCATTTGTTTGCAAATTCGGGCATTTTATCGGTGTAATCATCAAAAAAGTAATCATTGTAGCCCGTATGATTTGAAAGTATAGCGGTTGGCAGTGCACAGCACTTAATGCCCATCGCATACAAAACGGGTATTGCAACGGTAAGCGAACAGCGGCTTGAACCCGACAGGTCGTTTATAGCCGCAACTGTATATTTAATTGTGTTTTTTATTTGCGCCTGTTGCATAATGTAACTCCTGATTTTACTTATTTTTATATTCCTCTAATTTTTGTGATAAAAGCTTATTAATTAACTGTGGGTTACCCTTGCCTTTTGACTCTTTCATTGCCATACCAACCAAAAAGCCGAGTGCGTGTGTTTTACCGTTTTTATAATCCTCAAGGGACTGCGGAAATTTCTCTATAACAATATTTACAAGTTCCTCTATTGCACCTGTATCGCTAATTTGTGCCAAACCAAGCTTTTCGGTTATTTGCATTGGCGTAAGGTCGCTTTCAAACATCTCAGATAAAACCTTTTTAGCGGCGGTGTTACTGATTGTAGCTTTTTCAACAAGCTCTATAAGCTCTTTTAAGCCCTTTGGTGTTATTCTTAAAGCACCAAAATCCAAAGCATCGTCTTTAACTTTTCTGGTAATATCGCCTGCAAGCCAGTTTGCCGCAGTTTTTGCATTAGTACCAAGGGCTATACATTCTTCAAAGAATTTAGCCATTTTCTTATCACTTATTAAAATTGTAGCATCGTAATCGCTCAAACCGATTTCGTTTATATAACGGGCTTTTTTAATCTCAGGAAGCTCCGGAAGCTGGGCGCGCATACGCTCTATCCACGCATCGTCAACCTCAATCGCCATAAGGTCAGGTTCAGGGAAGTATCTGTAATCGTGGGCTTCCTCTTTACTTCTTAAGGTATAGTTTTTACCCATCATATCATCCCAACGGCGGGTTTCCTGTGTAATTGTTCCGCCATTTTCAACTACCTCAATCTGCCTGTTAATTTCGTACTCTATTGCACGCTGTCCTCCTGAAAAAGTGCTTACATTTTTCATTTCGGTTCGGGTGCCGAATTCTTTTTGTCCCTCGGGGCGTATAGATACATTTATATCACATCTCAATGAACCCTGCTCCATTTTACAGTCGGATACTTCTATATACTGAAGCACTGATTTAAGTGTTTCCATATAAGCTCTTGCCTCTTCCGGCGACCTCATATCAGGCTCTGATACAATCTCTATAAGCGGAACTCCGCAACGGTTATAATCTGCATAAGATACGCCGTCGGTATCGGAATGTACAAGCTTTCCTGCATCCTCCTCGATATGTATACGGGTAATACCTATTCTTTTTGTTTCGCCGTTTACATCAACATCAAGATATCCGTCAGTACAAAGGGGCAGGTCAAACTGTGAAATCTGATATGCCTTTGGAAGGTCGGGATAAAAATAGTTTTTTCTGTCCTGTTTGCCGTAAGGTGTTATTTTACAGTTGAGTGCAAGACCTGCCTTTATGGCAAAATCTACAACCTTTTTATTCAATACAGGCAATGCGCCGGGCATACCTGTACATACAGGACAGCAGGCTGTATTTACATCAAGCCCGAATTCGTTTTTGCAGGAGCAATATATTTTTGTGTCTGTGGCAAGCTCTGCGTGTACCTCAAGACCTATTACGCTTTCATAATTCATTTTAAAATACCCCCTTAAACTGTTGCCTTTATCTTGTTAAAGCCTGTGTTCTGCTCAAATGTATATGCTGCCTGAATAAGCTGTGGCTCTGAAAATGCTTTACCTATAAGCTGCATGCCTATCGGCATACCGTCTGCGCCAAAACCGCAAGGCGCTACAATTGCAGGCAGACCTGCAATATTTACCGATACTGTACATATATCGCCCATATACATTTGGAGCGGATCGCTGATTTTTTCGCCTATATTAAATGCTGTTGATGTGGTTGCAGGCGATAAAATTAAATCGTATTTATCGAATGCATCACTAAATGCTTTACGAATTAATGTTCTTGTTTGCTGTGCCTTTTTATAGTAAGCATCGTAATATCCTGAACTTAACACATAAGTACCAAGCATAATTCTGCGTTTTACCTCTGCACCAAAGCCCTCGCTTCTTGTTTTTAAATACATATCGGTAAGGTCGTCAAAGCTTTCTGCACGGTAGCCGTATTTAACACCATCGTAACGGGCAAGGTTTGAGCTTGCCTCCGCCGAGGATATTATGTAATATGCCGCAAGTGCAAAATCGGTATACGGCATATCAAATTCCTCAATAGTTGCGCCAAGGCTCTCGTAGGTTTTTGCGGCAGATATAACCGCATTTTTAACCTCGTCGGATATACCCTCGCCAAGATATTGTTTAGGTAAGCCTATTTTCATACCCTTAACATCGTTTACAAGTGATTTTGTATAGTCCGGATACTCAACATCAAGTGATGTAGAGTCAAACTTGTCGTGACCTGTAATTACATTCATCATAAGAGCGCAATCGGTAACATCCTTTGTAAGAGGTCCAATCTGGTCAAGTGATGATGCAAACGCTATAAGCCCGTATCTTGAAACCATTCCGTAAGTAGGCTTAAGACCTACAACCGAGCAGTATGATGCAGGCTGACGGATAGAACCGCCTGTATCAGAGCCAAGCGAGCATATTGCCTCGTTTGCGGCAACAACTGCGGCGCTTCCGCCCGATGAGCCGCCCGGTACTTTATTTAAATCATAAGGATTATGCGTCTTTTTAAAATATGAGTTTTCTGTGGACGAGCCCATAGCAAATTCGTCCATATTTGCTTTACCGAGTATTACTGCACCGTTTTCTTTAAGCTTTGTAACAACTGTTGCATCGTAAGGCGGCACAAAATTATAAAGCATTTTTGATGAACAGGTTGTAAGTATATCCTTTGTACAGATATTATCCTTTACTGCAACAGGGATGCCCAGAAGCGGGCTATTCTCCCCTTTTGAAATTCTTTCATCCGCTTGTTTTGCACTTTCAAGTGCAACATCTTTTGTTACTGTAACATATCCGCCGATTTTTTCCTCTGTTACATCTATTTTATCTAAAACTGACTGTGTAAGCTCTGTTGCGGATATTTGTTTTGATTTTAACATATCGCCAAGCTCGTGAGCTGTAAGTTCGTATAAATTCATTTTAAAAAATTCTCCCTTCCGCAAAATTTATTATTCAACTACCTTTGGCACTACAAAGCAACCTCTGCCCTTTTGCGGTGCATTTTTAAGTATTGTATCTCTGTCGGTTGATTCACACACTACATCCTCACGCAAAACATTTGATACATTAAGCACATGGTTTGTAGGGTTTATATTGTTTGTATCAAGCTCTTTTAATTTATCGGCAAATGCAATTATATCCTCCATGTGAAGATTATCAGCCTCGCTATCACTAATATAAAGCCTTGAAAGCTCAGCTATATGCATAATATCCTGTTTTGTTACTTTCATTTATACATTCCTCCATTTATTTTTTTACAATATCTAAAACGGACATATCGCCGTTTATAATTTTTAAAAATGTTTCCTCATCAATTACCGGCACGCCAAGCTCCTCGGCTTTAGTTTTTTTACTGCCTGCCGAATCGCCGGCAACAACAAAGCTTGTTTTTTTACTTACAGAGCCCGAGGCTTTTCCACCGTAATTTTCTATAACCTCGTTTGCCTCTTTCCTGCCAAGGGTTTCAAGAGTGCCTGTTACCACAACCGTCATACCATCTAAAATATTATCGTTTTGTGTTTCGTTTTGAATATATTGGGTATTTACGCCTGCATCCTTAAGTTTTTTTACATACTCGTGTGTTTTTGGTCTGTCAAAAAACTCCCTTATACTGCCTGCAATGGTTAAACCCACATCCTCAATCTCGGCAAGCTCGTCCAATGATATATCAAAGAGCGCATCTATGCTTTTAACATATTTTGCAACCGCCTTTGCCGTGCCTGCACCTACAAAGCGAATACCAAGGGCATTTAAAAGCTTTGATAAGCAATTTGCTTTTGACCTTTCGAGTGCATCGGTTAAGTTTTGAGCACTTTTTTCGCCCAGCTTATCGAGGCTTGCAATATCCTCCGCTTTTAAGTAATACAAATCAGCGCTGTCGGATATTAATTCTGCATCAAGCAATTTATCTACAACCGACGGGCCCATACCCTCAATATCCATAGCATCACGGCTTGCAAAGTGAATAATATTGCGTTTAAGCTGCGCAGGGCAGTTTAAGTTTGTACATCGTACTGCCGCCTCGCCATCACGGCGCTCGGTTTTATCGCCGCATACAGGGCAATACTTTGGCATTTCAAACTCGGTTTCCGCTCCCGTTCGGGCATTAGCAACTACTGCAACAACCTCGGGTATAATATCGCCTGCCTTTTGCACTATTATTCTATCGCCAATTTTAATATCCTTCATACGGATATAATCCTCATTATGCAAAGTTGCATTGCTTACCAAAGTACCCGCAAGGGTTACAGTATCAAACTCTGCTTTAGGGGTTAATACACCCGTTCTGCCAACCTGAATTGAAATATTATTTAAGGTTGTTTCCTTTTGCTCGGCAGGGTATTTATATGCAATAGCCCACTTTGGTGTTTTAGCTGTTGTGCCAAGCTTTTCACGAAGTGCGAGGTCGTTAACCTTAATAACTGCGCCGTCTATATCATAATAAAGACTGTTCCTGTTTTCGCCTATTTCGGTAATGTGCTCAAAAGCCTCATCAATAGTTTTATACTCTTTATTATCCTCTATAACCTTAAAGCCTGCCTCTCTTAAAAATTCAAGACCTTCAAGGTGGGTTTTAATTTCAATGCCCTCAATTTGCTGTATATTAAACACAAAAATATCAAGCCCACGCTCGGCTGCAATTTTGCTGTCAAGCTGACGAAGTGAACCTGCAGCTGCATTACGGGGATTTGCAAAGGTTTGCTTGCCCTCGGCTTCGTACTTTTCGTTTAAATCGGCAAAGGTTTTCCTGCTCATAAAAACCTCGCCCCTTACCTCTAAATAATCCACCTGCTTTTTAAGCTTTAAAGGTATACTCATAACAGTTTTTAAATTTTCGGTTACATCCTCGCCTGTTGTGCCGTCGCCCCTTGTAGAGCCACGCACAAATACGGAGTTTTTATACTCTAGTGAAACCGAAAGACCGTCGATTTTATGTTCTACCGCATAAGACGGCGAAAAGCCCAATGCATTTTCAACCTGATTTGCAAATTCCTTTATCTCCTCAAAGCTGAATGCATCCTTAAGACTTTGCATTGGCACATGATGGGTTACTGTTTCAAATCCGTCAAGCACCACACCGCCTATTTTTTGCGACGGTGAATCGGGCGCTACATCATTTGGATGCTCCTTTTCATAATCGAGCAGCTTATGCATCATTTCATCGTACTGCCAATCCTCAATTTCGGGCTTGTCCAGCACATAATACAAATGGCTGTGATGATTAATTTCGTCTATTAAACTTAAATACTTATCTTTAGTGAGTGTTTGGTTTGCCATCTACTACACCTCATATACTATACTTCATTACCGTCGTCAAAATAAATTTTATCACGGTTTATAAACACATCTCTTACAGCTGTATTATAAAACTTTTCAATAGATTTTAAAACAAGCTCGGGTTTAAGATTTGAAAAATTACCTGCATTTATGTGCATTTTAAGAATATGGCTTGTGCCGTTTGTTTCAAACACATCAATACTGCGGATAAAATCCTTTATATTAACCTCGCCTATTCCTCTTTTGGATTTCTTTTCAATAAGCACCTCGGCGGTGTTTAAATAATCGTCAAAACTGATGCTTTTATCGGTTGTAAAGCTTGCAGTATAAAGAGCGCTGTCTATATTAAACAGTGGCTTTAAACCGTCGTTTTTTACAATTTTTGTAAATCTTATACCGTAAGGCACATTGTTATTTAATGTATTTAAAAGCTCGTTTGTGTCTACATCCTTTACAAGCTCAACATCAAGTACATCGCAGGAGCTTATAGTGCCTACCGAAAGTGGCAAACCAATCGTCATAATTGTATGCGGATTAAAGCCATTTGAAAATTTAAGGGGTATACCTGCTCTTTTAAAAATACGGTTTACTGTACGCAAAAAATCAAGATGCGAAATATACTTTACACCATCGTCCTGACGGTAGTACATTCTGTACTTACTCATAGCATACACCCCCCTCAAAGCAGTTTGCACCGCAGGCTGAACATTTTTGCCTGCAGTTCGGTGTTATCTGTGCCATTTCGGCTTTTTTTGCCTCGTTTATTAAAAACTCTTTTCTTACACCAATATCTATCATATCCCAGGGAAGTACCTCATCAAAGGAACGCTCTCTTGTATAAAAATCCGGGTCTATACCACATTTTTTAAATGCATCGTCCCATTTTTCTTTATTAAACAAATCCGTCCATCCGTCAAAGCGAACGCCGTTTTTATGTGCCTCAACAAGCACACCTGCAAGCCTTCTGTCGCCTCTTGCGAAAACGCCTTCAAGATAACTTACGGGGGCTTCATGGTAATTGTATTTTATGCGTTTATCCATAATGGCTTCTTTTAATACTGCCTGTTTTTCACGAAGCTCCTCTACCTTATTCTGCCTGCTCCACTGAAACGGAGTAAATGCTTTCGGTACAAATGATGATACACTTGTGGTAATTTTAAGGCCGGGTGCTCTTTTTTCTTTTGGTACAGAAAAATACTCCCTTACAACCTTTTTTGAAAGCTCGCCGATACCTTTAATATCGTCGTTTGTTTCGAAAGGCAAGCCTATCATAAAATACAGCTTTATTGAGGAATACCCGCCCTCAAAAGCCATTTTTGAGCTTGAAAGCAAATCGTCCTCAGTAATACCTTTATTTATAACATCCCTCATTCTTTGTGTTCCTGCCTCAGGTGCAAAGGTAAGCGAGCTTTTGCGTACCTTTTGTACCTTTTCCATTAAATCCATGCTGAATGAATCAAGCCTTAAAGACGGAAGTGATAAGCTGACTTTTTTATCCTCTGTCATAGGTATAAGACCATCAGTAAGTTCTTTAAGTTGGGTATAATCACTTGTTGAAAGGCTGGTTAAGCTTATTTCGTCATAACCTGTGGAATCCATAAGCCTTTGAGCACAATCAAGCAAGGTTGAGGCATTTTTTTCTCTTACAGGGCGGTATATCATACCTGCCTGACAAAAACGGCAACCTCTTATACAACCACGAAATACTTCGAGCATTATTCTGTCGTGTACAATTTCAATAAACGGAACTATTATTTTATCGGGAAAATAAACCTTGTCAAGGTCTTTAATTACCCTCTTTTTTACTTTTTTTGGAACGGTTTCGTCTATAGGAGTAATTGCTTTTACGGTGTTATCCTCGTTATACTCAACATTATAAAACGACGGAACATATATACCCTCTATTTTTGAAACCATTTTTAAAAACTCGGCTCTTGGCAGGTTTTTGGATTTCCACTCGTTGTATACATCCATAACCTCATTCATCATTTCCTCGCCCTCGCCAAGCTCAAAAAAGTCGCAAAACGGTGCAAGACACTCGGCGCTGTATGCGCAGGGTCCGCCCATAACTACAAACGGGTCGCCCTCGCCCCTGTCCTTCTGATAAAGAGGTATACCTGCAAGGTCAAGCATATTTATTATATTGGAATAGCTCATTTCATACTGAAGTGTAAAGCCTACAAAGTCAAATTCCTTTACAGGGTCGAGTGTTTCCAAGGTGAAAAGCGGAATGTTATTTTCGCGCATTTTATCCTCCATATCAATCCAGGGGGCAAACACTCGCTCACAGTAAGTATCGTTTCTTTCGTTTAATAGGTGATACAATATTTTCATACCAAGATGCGACATACCAACCTCGTAAACATCGGCAAAGCAAAATGCAAAGCGAATGTTTACATCGTGGGGGTTTTTGTGCACACTGTTAAACTCGTTGCCTGTGTATCTTGCGGGTTTTTCCACATAAGGCAGAATATTATCAATTTGTTTTTTTAATTTATGCATAAATACAATTCCTCATCCGTTTAATGTTATATAATAATACTATTATAGTATACAACAAAATTTATATTTTTTCAATAATATAGCAAAAAAAATATGAGGTTTTACCATTTAATTTTTGTATTTTCAAAAAAATGTAGCAAAGTATTTAATTTTTAATATAATAAAGTATTGAATTATTTATAGAATATATGATACAATAAGTATATAAAGGAGGTATTTATATGAATATATGTGTTTACGGTGCTGCAAGTAATTTAATAGATGATGTATATATAAACGACGGTTTTATACTTGGCAAAGCTATTGCCGAGGGTGGGCATACCCTTATATTTGGCGGAGGCGGTGCAGGTATGATGGGGGCGACCGTTCGCGGCGCAAATGAGCTTGGCGGAAAAAGCATTGGTATAGTACCTGAATTTTTTACCGATGAGGATTTACCTGTAGACGGTGTTGTATTTGGCAACTGCACCGAAATGATACATTGCGCTACTATGCACGAGCGCAAAAGAATGTTAAGAGATAAATCCGACCTGTTTATAGTAAGTGCAGGCGGTATAGGTACATACGACGAATTTTTTGAAATACTTACACTAAAAAAGCTCGGTCAGTTAAAAAAAGAGATTATAGTTTTAAATACAAACGGCTATTACAACCTTATGATTGAAATGCTTGAACATACCAAAGAGCAAAAATTTATGGATAATAAGGTAACAGAAAGCTTTAAGGTTTTTGATAATGTAAAAGATACTATGGAGTATATTAATAGTTTGTGAGGATAAAAATCAGCCTGTCACTACACTTTTGATGTGACCCCAAAAAGTTAGACTTTTTATAGCGTAGTAGTTTTATGGCTGCTACGCTATTTTTATGCAGCCAAGGTGTTGAGCCGATATTCAACCGGACTCATCCACCCAAGTTTTTCTTTTATTCTTTTCTCGTTGT
>JAZSPJ010000060.1:0-5023 GCA_045537365.1 Clostridia bacterium | reverse complement strand
GCATATGAACATGCATACCGTTTCCTGCTTCGCCCATTACCGGCTTTGGCATAAATGTTGCAGACATACCGTATTTACGGGCTGTATTATGTATAATATATTTAATCATCATAGTAGCATCTGCCATCTCGCTCATTTTTCCAAGCTCAGGCTCTATCTCAAACTGACCGCCTGCTCCAACCTCCGGATGATGGTAGTTAAGAGCGATACCTGCCTCATCAATAAGCATACACATTTCGCTTCTTGCCTCGTAGGAAACATCAAAAGGCTTTGCAATATGATAGTTTTTCTGTTTTCCTACAACATTGCCAAGACCTTCAACACCGCTGTTCCAGTGAGCCTGGTCAGCGTCTAAAGATACACCGATTGATTCCGGCTTAACCTCCCAGCCTATATCGTTGAAAAGATAAAACTCAAATTCAGGCAAAATAAGCATAGTATCTGCAATACCGCTATCCTTTAAATATTTTTCAGCGGCAAGAACTATGTTTCTCGGATACTGTGCAAGCGGTCTGTTCTCAGGGTTATCGATAATCATTGCATTACCTGTCATAGAAAGTGTAGCAATTTCGCAGAAGGGATCTATAACTGCAGTATCGGGATCAGGTATAAATACCATATCGCTTTTTTCTACAACTGCGTAGCCATAGTTTGATGCATCAAAGCCAATACCGTTTTGCATTGTTTTTTCAGAAAAGTTTTTCGCAGGAATTGTTACATGACGGAACTGACCGTTAATGTCTACCATTTTAAAGTCAACCATTTTAATATCGTTGTCTTTAATGATTTTAAGAATATCTTTTACTGTCTTTTTCATTTTATATCTCCTTTGTATATAAATTTCAAAAATTATCCAACAATTATATTATATTTAAAATACTTCCGATTGTCAATATTTTTAAACAGCAAAAGTACAATTTATTAAATATAATCGTTTCGTATTAAATAATATGGAATCATAACAAATACAAGTGCGCAAACCCATGCGGCGGGTTCAATAAAATACAGGGTTTTTACACCGAATGAATGTATAAGTATTTTACCCATTGTAACCCTGCACACAAGCTCGGATATACCCGAAATCATAGACCATCGTGACACACCAACGGACTGCAAAGCATTTTTATATACATAAATCAAATAAAGTATTGCAAGGCATATAAGCATATACCTTAAATAATTCCACGCAACCTCAAGTGCCTCAAATCCCCCTGCCTCGTTGGCATCTATAAAGAATTCAAGCAAATTATCACCAAACGCATAAACAAACAAACCGACTATTACCGATGCGGATATACAAAGCATTATACCAACATTTATTCCGTGCCTTACTCTTTGTTTATTGCCTGCGCCATAGTTTTGACTAAAAAATGTTGAAAAGGCAACACCAAGTGAAAGTGCCGAGCTTTCCAGCAAGCCATAAAGCTTATTAACTGCCGTATAGCCTGCAACAAAAATACTGCCCTGCATATTAATTGTACTTTGAAGTATTATACCGCCCAAAGCAATAATCATATATTGTACTGCAAGGGGAAGGCTTAAGCCTGTTAAATCTTTAATAATATGAAAATTAAAGCGCCAGCAGTCTTTTGTAAAATTTACAACATCGATTTTTTTAATCTGAATATAGCAATATACAAACGATACAAGCTGTGAAAGCACCGATGCAAATGCCGCACCGAATATGCCCCACTTAAATTTTAATACAAACAAAAGATCTAAAAATATATTAAGCACTGCAGATATAATCATTGCAATAAGCGGAGATTTGCCGTCACCGAATGCACGAAGTATTGATGCCGTTAAATTATATGCCATAACAATCATAGTACCCGAAATCATAGTTATAAGGTACACTCTTGCACCGCCTATAATATCGTGTGGTGTTTTTAAAACATCAAGCACAGGGTTTACAAGCAGTATGCCGAAAACCGTTAACAGTACACCAATTATGCTACAGAGTATTGTAGCCATAGCAATAGTTTTATTTAATTGTTTATAGTTCTTTTCACCGAAATATCTCGATACAAATATAGATGCACCCTGTGTAAAGCCTGCAATCGTCCAAAGTACAAGCCAATACGACCAGTCAGCTGCGCCAACCGATGCTAAAGCTTTTACTCCGATACCCCTGCCTACAATCGATGCATCCACAAGCAAATAAAACTGCTGACCGAGATTTGTAAGTATTAAAGGCAGTGCAAACCCTAAAATCAGCTTTAAAGAACTGCCCGTTGTCATATCTTTAGTTCTGCTCATTATGTACCTCTGAAATTTTATTGTTTTGCGTATTCTAAAAGCTCTGATATAGCCGACTTATCGGTAAAATCGCCGTCCTTATCACAAAGCTCGGCTAAAAGTTTTTCCATATCACTTGGGTTTTGCTTATCGCCCATAAGCTTTTTAAGAGCCCTTATTGCTGTTCTGTGTACGGGGGTAAGCTCATTAAGTATCATTTTTCCCATAAAATTAAATACTTTAATGCCGTTTATACC
This sequence comes from Clostridia bacterium, assembly GCA_045537365.1. Classification (GTDB taxonomy): domain Bacteria; phylum Bacillota; class Clostridia; order UMGS1810; family UMGS1810; genus UMGS1810. Next base: position 2,528 of record JAZSPJ010000060.1, on the reverse strand, counting down.
GCATCTTTTAAAGTTTTTATCGATTACAAGCTTATCATAATAATCACGGCAATCTAGCGGTGTTATACCTGTTGTATACACGATTATTTTTTTATCTTTAAGCTTATCAAGATTTTTAGTAATAAGTGTAACGCCGGCAATAATTTCTGCATACAATCCACCGCCGTATATTATTGTATCATAAACTAAAAGGTCAGCAAGGTTAACATCTGATGCGCTGATACATTCACAATCAAGGCTTTCGGCAATCCACTTTGCATATTGCTTTGTAGAGCCGTATTTGCTTTTATAAACTACTATTGTTTTCATAAATAAATCCTTTCGGTCAAATTATTGATATATATATATTTATATGCGCAAATATTATAACACAAAACAAAAAAACAGTCAACCGCCAATACAGGCTCAATCAACTGTCTTTTTTACAGGCTTCAATAATTTTTTGAACTGCACCCTTTACCCCTGAACACTTATTAAAAGACTGTGCAATTTTTTCTGCATTTTCCTTATAAGTGCTATCACTTAAAATCTGATTTACAGCATTTAATAGTGATTTTTCATCCGCTTTATCAAGTTTAACACCTGCACCAAGCTCCAAAACACGCTCGGCAACGCCTTTTTGTTCTGCGGTTTGCGGATACATAACAAGAGGTACTGAAAAATATAAGCTTTCGCTTACACTGTTCATTCCGGAATGTGATATGAATACATCGGCTTTTTCAAGTACGGCAATCTGGTCTGTATGCGGATAAACAGAAATATTTTCAGGCAATTTATTAAAGTTATCCATTGACACCAGGTTACCAACAGATATAATTACCTGATAATCAGTATCTTTAAAGGCTGATATACAGGTATTGTAAAATTGCATCATATCGTTATTTACAGTGCCCATTGATATATATATAAGCTTGTCTTTCACTTTTTCTGTCTCGCTTTCGGCAGGTCTTACAGAAGGTCCTACAAATGCGTATTTATCCGAAAAAGTTTCAGCGCAGGGCTGAAATGTTTTGGATGTATATACAATAGTATGGGTATTATCGTCACTGCCGATAATATCAAGTATACTGTTTACAGGATAACCATTATTTTTCAACCGTTTTATTTGCCTGGAGGTTTTGGGGATTGATAAAATCATTTTAATCAAATCGCCAACACCCTGTTTCATAATCCTTGCCGAATGTTGATTAAACGCAAAGGTTGTTGTTGAGCATACATAAGGTATACCAAGCTTAAGTGCAACAGCTTTGCCCCATAAAGCCATAGAATCTGCCACTATACAATCAGGCTTTAGCTCTGCCATATCACTTAAAACCTTTCCATCAAGAGCCAATGTAGTATCAACAAGTATTTTTGCAGAAAATGCCAGGTCTTTGCCAACACGGGCAGAGTCTTTAGCATTTAATTTCTGCTCTGTATCATAATCGTCACAGGATATAAATGTTGCACCTGCCGACTCAATTTTTTCACGCATAATATTATACGAATAATACCACACCTGATGCCCCTGTGATACCAATTCTTTCACAACACCTAAAGTAGGGTTTGTATGTCCGTGTGCAGGAATACAAAAGAAAACTATTTTACTCATTGTGTTTCACCTGCTCTCATTCATCTATTTCAGAAAAAATCTTTTTAATATATTTTCTTTCTTTTTCTTTAGGCAATATTGCTATTCCCTTTTCTTTATCGCCAAGCACCAATATTTCGTCTCCAGGCTGAAAATCAAAAAGCTCCCTTGCTTGTTTTGGAATTACAAACTGACCTTTTTCGCCTATTTTGACCATCCAAGCATATTTTCCCTCTTTAATATCCATGTTACCAGCTCCTTTAGTATGATTAGTATGACTAATCATACTATAATATTTTGTTTTTGTCAACATAAAACGAAAAATAAAAAATATCAATTATTAATTATATAACAACGGACTGTTTAAAAAGCATATTTTGGCAAGTCGACAAGCTGCATTCCCTACAACATAACGGTATAAATCGTTATGACAGATACCTTTTGCAGAGTTTGGCAGCCTCCCCTGTCTAAAGAGAGGAGGACCAAGCTTTGCTTGGTGAAGAGATTCATTCGACGAACCGTAAATTCAGCCTTTTAAACAGTCCCTTTAATTAAATAAATATTTTTAAATAATAAACCGGATAATATGCAAAAGCTTGTAATTGTATGGGCAATATGTTTTAACATTTATACCCTTTGCAATGATTTTATTACTATTCATCAGCTAATACTTTTTTTATGGTTTTACATATTTCATCCTTTTTCTTATTATTATATGCATTATAACAGCACAGAAAATTCTTAGCTCTTTTGACCTTTTTATTATACTTTTTCTTGCTGCAATTTTTTTCATAGATAAGTTCAATTTCACTATCGGTCAAATTATCCAATATGTTTCTTAATTTTTTATGCTTAATAAATACATCCAGATTAAAAACTCGTTTATATTCAAAATTGTGGTAATACAGATTTCTTGTATAAAACATATTAATATCAAACTTTCTTGATTTATGCCAAT
>JAZSPJ010000219.1:0-3489 GCA_045537365.1 Clostridia bacterium | reverse complement strand
AGTACCTCCATTGTAGCTTCGTCCACATTAGCGCTTACATAATGTGTTTTTATACCTGCTTCTTTAAGCATATCAAAATAATAAACAGATGTTCTGAGGTTTGCTTTACCAATACCTTCGATTGTTAAACCAACGCTGTTCTCGCCCGGATCGAATACACCGTCTTTACCTGTGCAGTCGTCCTTGAATTTAAGAACAACATTGCCGTTGTCTGCGCTGTAAACATCCTTTGTTTTGCCTTCATAAATTTTTTTCATAATAAAACCCCTTTTCTATTTTAATTATATATCATAATCAAGTTTAAACTTTTCACCGCAACCATAATTTTCGTAAACATAGTCGATATCCTTATCGCCTCTGCCCGAAAGACAGGCAAGAATCGAGCCTGATTTATGCTCTTTTGCATACTTAAGTGCATAAGCTACTGCGTGAGCACTCTCAATTGCAGGAATAATGCCCTCATATCTTGAAAGCAGGAAAAATGCCTCCATAGCCTCTTCATCGGAAACGGTTACATAATTTACACGGTTAAGGTCTCTTAAATGTGCGTGTTCAGGACCTACACCCGGGTAATCAAGACCGCTGGCTATTGAATATACAGGCAACGGCTCGCCGCTTTCATCCTGCAGTACATAGCTTTCGTAGCCGTGAATTTTACCCTTTGTACCAAATCGCATAGTTGCCGCATGGTCGCCTATACCCTCGCCTCTGCCCAAAGGCTCAACACCATAAATTTCAACAGGGTCAGCAAGGAAAGGAACAAACATACCGAGTGAATTTGAGCCGCCGCCAACACAGGCTGTAACAGCATCAGGCATAATGCCTGTCATATCAAAAAACTGCTCTCTTGCCTCTATACCTATAATAGACTGGAAATCTCTTACCATTTTAGGAAACGGATGCGGACCTGCCGCTGTACCTATACAGTATACAGCATCCTTATATTCTTTAAGATATGCCTCAAATGCGGCATCGCAAGCTTCTTTAAGGGTTTTTAAGCCTTTGGTTACAGGTATAACATTTGCACCGAGCATTTTCATTCTGATTACGTTTGGATGCTGTTTTGCAATATCAACCTCACCCATATATACATCGCACTGCATACCAAAGTATGCCGCCGCTGTTGCTATTGCCACACCGTGCTGACCTGCGCCTGTTTCGGCAATAATTTTCTTTTTGCCCATATATTTTGCAAGCAAGCCCTCGCCCATACAATGGTTTAATTTATGTGCACCTGTATGGTTTAAATCCTCTCTTTTTAAATATATCTGGCAATTGCCAAAAATTTTTGAAAGCCTTTCGCAATGATATACAGGAGTAGGTCTGCCCTGAAATTCCTTTCGTATTCTGCGAAGCTCGTTAATAAACTGTGCCGAATGGCAAATAGCCTCGTAAGCATCGTCCGCCTCTTTAAAAGCAGGCTCAAGCTCCTTTGCTACAAATGCTCCGCCATAGCTTCCAAAGTATCCGTCCTCGCTTGGATACTCTTTTAAATAATTATCAAAACTGTTATATTTATTCATAATTGTTGCCCCTTAAAAAAATAACATATAATATATTATAACACATTCAAAAACAAAAGTCTACATTTTTTTAAAATTTTATACCTTTTTTCTTAAGATAATACTCTACCCACTGGCGCTCGGAAAGTTCTTTGAGATTTGAATTTTTACTGCGGTTTATATATTTTCCGTCTTTACCCAGATACTCGGTATTCACAACATCATAGCATTCTTTTATATCACTTAAATAATTTAAATACGCAGAGCCGTCTATACCAATGTAGTCAAAAAGCTCGTTCATTAAAAACATCGGAGAAATTGTTGTTCCCTCTCCTGTAAAGGTTCGGTTAAGCTGTGCCTTTGCCGAATTATTTGCATAAAACAAATAAGGTGTTGAATAGTAGTTTTTTGCACCATCGGCTGTTTCGGTATTAATATCAATACCAAGCATTTCGTAGCACTTACCTTCTTCGCCAAGCCAGGGGTTGTGGTCGCCGAATAATATGAGTACAATCGGTTCGTTTTGAGCGTCTATATAATTCCTTAGTTTTTTAATTGCTTTATCGGTCTGGTCGATATAATAAAAATAGTTATTTACAATACTATGATTTTGCGAGCCGTATTTTTCGTGATGTACCAAATACTCCTCGTTAGTTGACGGTTTATCGGAATACGGACCGTGATTTTGATATGTAACACTGAAATTAAAATATTTTTTGCCGTTTTTCTGTGCCCTTTCAAAGCCGTTGATGATATAATCGAAAAAATCATAATCGGACAGCAAATCGTGATATTTAGGAACTGCGACCATATCGGCTGTTACATCGCAATATTTATTTTCAAAATGCTCAAAATTATCAAAGCCCAGATATTCGTTTACAGTATTTCGGTCATAAAACCAACCGTAGCCCGGATGCATAGCCTCGGTATAATATCCGGCATCTTTAAAATAACGGACATAAGACTCTGTCGGTCTTTCAAAGTCATCACCGCCAAAGCCTGTTAAAAACGACCTTTCGGTTTTAACGGTCTGCGCGGCAAAGCAGTTTGTAAAAAGCTCGCCCGAATACGAATCAGCTTTTAGCTTTTGGTAATTTTCGTAAGGAAATTTATTAAAATCTATTTTCTCGAATTTTGAAAAATCGTTAAAAGCTTCAAGCATAATGCTGATTATATTTACCTTTTTATCCTCGGCAAGAGGTACGGTTTTATAACCCTCTATTATCTCTTTGGCAATTTGCTCGTTATATCCGTCGGGCTTTTTATCAAAGCAATCGCAAATGCTCCAGCCGATTGAATATATTATACCGTGCGACATACATTGATTTGCCGATTTATATTCATTCCCAAATTCCTCGTGCCAGGTTGCAAGATACAAATCGTACCACGAAAAGTAAAATATACCTGTAAGCAATGAAAGCGAAACTAAAGACGCACCTATACTTAAAAGCTTATTTTTGCGTTTTTTTATTTTCACCTTTCTTAAAAGCACAAAGCACAGTATTGAAAAGGCAATTAAACCCACACCGCAAATTATAGATACAGTGTCAAAGAATACGGGATAGCGCTTAAGCATTGTGCCCGTTTCAAGTGCAAGAGAAAGGTCTTTGAGCACAAGCGGGTCATCCCTGTAAAAGATTTTGAGTCGGTTGGCAACTGCAAAGAAATATGTAACCGCTGATACTGTTAAAAATGCAAAGCCAAAGCTATTGAAAATGCAATAAAATATTGAAATTCCCAAAAACACAGGAAAAATATTTAAAAACAATATTCGCATATCCGATAATAGTATTTTAACAAGCTCAAAATCGTACGGAACAACTGTTAAAAACATAGCAGTTGTTTCTGTAACAAGTGCAAGAAAAAGCATTATAAAAAATATTGCAAAAAACTTTTTTATACGGCTTTCCTTTTTTAAGGTGCTTTTATATTCAACTTTTATAAGTCGGATCGTAGCCATGTCGTTCTGTGAGCCAAGGAGTTGGTG
>JAZSPJ010000040.1:0-9612 GCA_045537365.1 Clostridia bacterium | reverse complement strand
AATGCTGTTTCCTCACCGCAAACGAATGCGCCTGCACCGAGTCTGATATGAACTCTGAATGAGAAATCAGTTCCAAGTATGTTGTCGCCTAAAAGACCAAGCTCTTCTGCCTGTTTAATAGCAATTCTAAGTCTGTTAACAGCGATAGGGTACTCTGCACGAACATAGAAATAACCGTTCTGTGCGCCGATTGCATAACCTGCAATTGCCATACCTTCAATAACAGCAAGCGGGTTACCTTCAAGTATTGAACGATCCATAAATGCGCCCGGATCGCCCTCGTCACCGTTACATACTACATATTTGTCGCCATCAGGCTGTGCATAAGCAAACTGCCATTTTCTGCCTGTTGGAAAACCGCCGCCGCCACGGCCTCTTAAACCGCTGTCGAGTACATTTTTAATAACATCTGCTCTGTCCATTTTAAGAGCATTTGCAAGACCCTGGAATGCACCTGCACCTATTGCCTCGTTAATGTCCTCAGGGTTAATCTGTCCGCAACCATGGAGCGCAATTCTAACCTGTTTTTTATAGAAGTTAATATCATCCTGTGCAGTTACTTTTTCCTGTGTAGCAGGATCAACAAAAAGGAGTCTTTCAACAACTTCGCCGTTTAAAATGTCTTTTTCAAAAATTTCGTCAACATCGTCAACGGTAACAAGTCTGTAAAGTGTATCTTCAGGGTATATTTTTACGAAAGGTCCTTGTGAGCAGAAACCAAAGCAACCAACAAGGTTTATTGAAACCTTATCGCCCACATTGTGTTTTTCAATTAAACTTTCGAGTTTTTCTTTTATTTCATTTGAGTTTGATGACAAACAGCCTGTACCACCGCAAAGAACAATTGCTCTTTTACCGTTTTCGCCTTTAAATTTACCTTCAAGGCATTTGGTACACTGGGCTGATTTTGCCTGTAATTCTTCAAAGCTTTTAATCATAGTCCGTTACCTCACATATTACGATATTCTTCAACAATTTTAGGAACAGCATCAACAGTAAGTTTAGGATAAACCTTACCGTTAATTGTAACAGCGGGAGCAATACCGCAAGCGCCGATGCATCTTAAAGCATCTAATGTAAACAAACCGTCCTCCGAGGTTTCACCGGGCTTTATACCGATAAGGTCAGAGAATTTGTCGATTACCTGCTGAGCGCCTTTAACATAACAAGCTGTACCAAGGCAACAGCCTATTACATATTTGCCCTTCGGTTTTAATGAGAAGAATGAGTAGAATGTTACAACACCGTAGATTTCTGCAACAGAAATACCTGTTTTTTCAGAAACAAGTTCCTGTACCTCAAGAGGAATATAACCGTATTCTTCCTGAATTGCACTTAAAATCATCATAAGCGGTGTTTTTTCATTTAAATATCTGTCGCAAATCTCTGTGATTTTAGCAACAGATGCTTCGCTTAAATGAGCCATTAAGAGCCCTCCTTTAAAAATAATATAGTTAATTTAATTGATTAAATTAAAAACATAATCATACAAATATAATTATAGTACATTGTTATATTTTTGTCAATATTAAAAAGCTATATTTTTAAGATATTTTCAAATATTTTAAGTCAAAAAGTCGAATTTTTTAGAAACAAAAAAAAGAAATGTCAAAGAACAAAGATTTTCAACATTTCTTTAATGATATTTATTTGATATTTAATAATTTTTTTGCCGTTTTATATTTAATATTTTCCATATCGGCATCGTCAAGGTCTAAACTGTTTAAAAGGCACATTTCCATATACGGTGTATGCCAGGGAGTATCCGTACCAAAAACAATTTTGCTTGTGCCGTGTTTTTTAATTATTTGCTGTACATAAAACTTTGGTATCATAGAGTATCCAAAAGCTGTGTCAAAATATATATCAGTACCGCAAAGGAATTTCAATACATCCTCGCTGTAACCGATTCCGCCCCAATGAGCCGCTATAACAGGTGTATCAAACCATGTAAGTGCTGTTGCCATTTTTTCGGGTGTGCATCCGTAAGGGGGAGCAAAGCCGTAATCAGCTCCTGCGTGAAAAAGGGTTATAAGCCCAAGGCTTGATATTTTTTTGTATATGGGTTTAAGCTTAATATCGTCAACCTCAAAGCCCTGATAGTCGGGGTGAAGTTTAACACCTTTCATACCCATAGCTTTTATTCTTTCAAGCTCCTCTATTGCATCGGGGGCATGGGGGTGAACAGAGCCGAACGAATATATATCGCTTAAATTATTTATGCTTCCGGCAAAATCGTTTACATTTTTTTGCTGTGTGGGGTTGGTTGCAATATTCATTACAACCGATATGTCAATATTTTGCTCTCTCATCTGCTTTTTTAAGCCGTCAGCCGTGCCGTCGGTATTTGGTATAAGTCCGCCCGAAACATAGCTTAATTTCGGTATGGCTTTTTGTGCAAGCTTATCGGGAAAGCAATGTGTGTGAAAATCAATTATCATTATATATTACCGCCTTTACCCAATTAAATTATGTAGTGCTTCTTTTACTGTTGATACCGCTATAATCTCTATACCGTTTGCACCTTTTGCGTCATCGAAATTTGCGGAGGGGATGATGCATTTTTTAAAGCCCATTTTGGATGCTTCATCTATACGGCGTCTTATATGGCTTACGGCTCTCACCTCGCCCGAAAGACCTACCTCACCTAAAATAAGGGTGTTTTCGTCTATTACAAAGTTTTTGTAATTTGATGCAATTGCTGTAATAACTGCAAGGTCACAGGCAGGCTCGTTTATTTTTATACCGCCTGTCACATTTATATAAATATCCTGATTGCTCATTGAATATCCAACCTTTTTTTCAAGTATTGCAGTTAAAAGTGTGCATCGGTTAAAATCGATACCCGTTGTCATTCTGCGAGGCATACCAAAGCCTGTTGATGCTGTAAGCGCCTGTATTTCGGCAAGTAAGGGGCGAGTGCCCTCCATTGCGCACACAACGGTTGATCCTGATGCATTTTTTGGTCTGCCCGAAAGAAGCATTTTAGACGGATTTGGTACTTCTTTTAAGCCTGTATCGCACATTTCAAAAACGCCAATCTCATTTGTAGAGCCAAAGCGGTTTTTAACTGTTCTTAGTATTCGGTAACTTAAATGTCTTTCCCCCTCAAAGTAAAGAACACAGTCAACCATGTGTTCAAGCACTCTTGGTCCTGCAATGTTTCCGTCCTTTGTAACATGACCTACTACAAATATGGCAATAGAGTGCTCTTTGGCAAGGCGCATTAAAAAATGTGTTGCCTCTCTTACCTGACTTACACTGCCGGGAGCAGATGCTACATCGGGCTTGAATATGGTTTGAATTGAGTCGATTATCATAACTTTTGGCTGATACTCTTTTGCCTGATAAATAATGTTATCCAAATTTGTTTCTGACAAAAGTAGTAATTTTTCACTGTTTGTTTTAAGTCTGTCAGCTCTTAATTTTATCTGATGTGCCGATTCTTCGCCCGATACATAAAGTACATTGCCTTGTTTACCTAGATTATTGCATATCTGCAAAAGCAGGGTAGATTTACCTATGCCGGGGTCACCGCCCACAAGAACAAGCGAGCCGGGTACAATTCCTCCGCCTAAAACTCTGTCAAGCTCTGCAAGCTGTGTTGGTATGCGCGCATCATTTTCGGCGGAAATCTCGCTAAGTTTAAGCGGTTTTTGCACCTGCGATGCATCGCCAGTTATCTTTGAATACTTTGTTTGTGCCTGCACCATTTCCTCTACAAGTGTGTTCCAACTGTAGCAGGATGGGCATTTTCCAAGCCATTTTGGTGAGCTGTATCCGCATTCGTTGCATACATATTTCGTTGTGGATTTCATTTAAATCACTTCTCTCATAATAAAAATCTCTGAAAATATAATATACTTATAATTTACTATATTTTCAGAGATTTGTCCATACTTTTAAAAAAATTATTTATTTGTGTTGTTTGTGTTTGTATTATCTTTATTTCCTGTCATATCGTCTATAGGCTTTTCAACTGCGTCCTTAACACCGTCAACAGCTTCCTGCATGCCATCACCAACATCGCTTATTACACCGTCATTTCCTTTGTCGGCATTCGATGCTGAGCTTGTTGATGTACTGCCACTTGCACTACTGCCAGCACCGCTGTCTGAGCCACCGCTTGTACCGCCGTTATCTGTACCGTTGTCTTTTCCGCAAGCCGAAATCGACATAGCAAGTACGCACACTAAAAGTATTGTTAAAAGTCTTTGTTTTATCATTTTAATAACCATCCTTTCTTTGAGTATTTTTTGTATAATTTTTAAAAATATTCATAATAAAACATACTTTACAAATTTTTTTGAATGGTGTATAATGAGGATGAAGTAAGCACAACTATTAGTTGATATATGCTTTTTATACGAGGTGATAAAAATAATAAAGCATCCATTCGGGCCTTTATATAATAAAAATTCCGAGATTTTAATTCTGGGTAGTTTTCCGTCTGTTAAATCGCGTGAGCAGATGTTTTTTTACGGGCATCCGCAAAACCGTTTTTGGAAAGTGATTTCAACTGTTTTGGATTGTGATGTTCCCGAAACAATTGAAGAAAAAAAGCAACTTTTGCTTAAAAATAAAATTGCACTTTGGGATGTTATTGAATCTTGCGAGATAACAGGAAGCTCGGATAGCTCTATTAAAAATGTAAAGGTAAACGACCTTTCCGTAATTTTAAATGAGGCTGATATAAAGCAAATTTTTGTTAACGGAAAAACAGCAGAAAAGTATTTTAAAAAGTATACAAAGCCTAAAATAAATCAAGATGCGGTATGTTTACCGTCTACATCGCCTGCAAATGCTTCATGGTCTTTTGAACGGCTTGTTAAAGAGTGGAATGTGATTAAAAGTGTTTTAGATAAGGAGTGTGTTATATATGAAAACAACTAATATAAATCTTGTGCCGGATGTTGTAAATCCAACACCGGATTACTATTGTACCTGGCAAACCCAGTTGTATGCCACAAGCGATGGCAAGCCCGAAGCACAAAGGGCATCTATTACAGAAAAATCGCTTTTTTATAACGAAAAGCCTTTTGGTTGGGCATATTTTTACCCCGAGGCACGATGTGACTTATTTTTTGTAATGGATGACAGTTGGGATGTGCCTTTTAATGACTATGAAAAGTTTTATGGTTCAATGATATTAAATGGCGAAAAATTTCCTTCTTATGCAGACGGGCAGAATCCTGAAAAAGCATATAAAAGCTTAAGCGACGAATTTAAAAAACTTGGATGGAAAGGTCTTGGCGGTTGGATATGTGCACAGGAATCGTGTGCTTATCCGGAAAATATAACAGACGAGGAATATTGGAAAAAACGATTGCAGTGGGCTCAGGACGGAGGACTTGTTTATCTTAAACTTGACTGGGGCAAAAAAGCACAAAATGCGGAATTCAGAAAATGGCTTACGGATATGGCTCATAAAATTGCACCGGATGTAATAATAGAAAATGCAATGACAACAGATGCAATAGAAACAAGCGATGTTTTTCGCTCTTATGATGTGCCTGCTCTTTTTTCTGTACCAATGACTATGAAAAAGCTTGAGCAATTATTAAAAAATACTGCAAAAAGCGGATATGGCGGTTTAATAAATTGTGAGGATGAGTTGTATATTGCAGCGGCAATCGGATGCTCGTTTGGTGCGATGCGCCATCCATATACCGGTGCTTTGCCAAATGGCAGAGAAGATATGTCTTTTCCAAGCTGTCACCGTAATATTAAATCAAGAGTGACCGAGATAATCCGTGCAGCAAGATGGCACAGAATAGCACCGGCTTTTGCTGTTGATGAGCGCAAAACACATTTTAGCACACAAAAGCTTATTGATAAATGGCAATTTATAAATCCTGAAGCTGAAATTGAAAGCTGGTGGCCCGAGGCTCTTAATATTGATTTTAATAAAACAGATACTGCATCAAGCGAGGCAATTTCGGCTATAAGCCGTAATATGCCATTGCCGAAAATTGAAGCAGACAACGAAATTCCGTTTGCGGTATGTTCAAAAAATCCAAGCGGAGCCATAAGCATAGCAACTCTTGGCAGAACATTTAAAAGAGATTTTTATACCCCGCTGTGCGATATAACGATAAATGGCGAAACAGCAGATACTTTTGGAATTTTTGGGTATTATAAAAATCTTTATATTAATACAAGTTTAAATACATCAAATTTAAAAGTGTATGCACAGGACTTGGCAGGGGATACCGCTTATGATATAACAGACGATGTTATAATAGGCAACGATGTAATAATTATACCCGGTAATGTAATAGAAAAAATTGGATGCATGGAAAACAAACAGAATGATTTGTCAGAACCGGGACTTGTTTTAAAATTGCAAGCAGAAAATATATAAAAGTAAAAACAAGGAGTTTATATTATGAATAAATATATAGGAAACACAGCACAGCTTTACGGTGTGCAGGAGTATCGTTTAACAGGCGGTAAGGGCGACGGTATGAGAATGCTGCGTGTGAGAAACGGTAACGGTCTTGATTTTGAAATATCCTTAGACCGTGCAGGCGATATTAGTGTACTGAGTGTAGATGGTGTAAATATGGGTTACTTTTCTCCCTGCGGATATGTAGCACCGCAGTATTATGATAATCAGGGGGTTGGTTTTTTAAAATCCTTTACGGCAGGCTTTTTTACCACCTGCGGTCTTACAGCAGTTGGAAGCCCTTGTACAGATAACGGCGAGGAGCTTGGGCTTCACGGCAACATTTCAAATACCCCTTGTGAAAGCTTTGGCTATTGGTGTGATGACGATAAAATACATATTAAATTAACCGTAAGGGATGCAAGTATATTTTCATATCAGCTTATTCTGGAAAGGGAATATGTTTGCCCTTTAAACGAAAATGCAATTTATATGACCGATACCATAAAAAACATAGGCTCGCAAACTGCACCGCTTGAGGTGCTGTATCATTGTAATATGGGTTATCCGCTTTTATGCGAAAATTCCGAGGTTACAATACCTTCAAAATCCGTAAAGGCAAGAAACGAACACTCAAACAAGGATATTGGCGATTGCCTTAAAATGGAGAAGCCGCAAAACGGTTATGAGGAAAAATGTTATTACTTTGAAATGTCAGGCGAAACCTCTGCATCAATATATAATCCGGATATAAATAAGGGTATATCTATAAAGTATAATGCCGATGAGCTTAAATTTTTTACCGAATGGAAAATGATGGGAGAGTATGAATATGTTCTTGGTTTAGAGCCCGGAAACTGCACACCCGACGGCAGAAATGTTATGAGAGAATCGGGAATGCTTGAGTTTTTAAATGCAGGGGCTAAAAAAGTACATCATCTTAAATTTGAGTTTTTTACCAAATAAATTTTAATATTAAAACAGCTTGCATAGTTTTTTATAAATTTTAAGTAGTTTAAAGTTTATAAAAACTGCAAGCTGTTTTTGTGTTACAAATAATATTCTATTTTAATATTCCGTCAATTATTTGTTTGCAATGTCAGATTCATATTTTTTGATCATATTTTTAACCATCTGACCGCCAATAGAACCTGCCTGTCTTGATGTTAAATCACCGTTGTAACCGTTTTTTAAGTTAACACCTACTTCACTTGCAGCTTCCATTTTAAATCTTTCCATAGCGTCTTTTGCTTCAGGAACTACATGCTTTGACATATTACATTCACCTCCTTGACTGTTGTCGATTATAATTTGCACCGTACAGCCAAGTTTTAAACAGGTAATTTATTGCAATTTACAAAGTATTAAATTTTAATATCCAAGCTCCTCGCCAACTATTATAACTTTAACTCTGTCTTTGTTTTTCTGGTGAGCCATAACAGTATAGTTACAGCAAATTCTTGTATCGCTTGCACAGCCCGACGGCATATCGGAGCAAGAGTTTTTAAGTGATACACATTCTCCCGTTTTTGCGCAATAGTTATCAATGTTAAGCCTTATGCAATTTGGCGGAGCGGCTTGTGTTTTAACTCTTATTATTGCTTCGTCGATATTTCTTACTATTTTATTGTAGCCCGCAACTACTATTACATTTGATGGTCCGAAAAGCATTGCCGAAACACGGTTTGAGTTCCCGTCTACATTATAAAGCTCGCCATTTTCGGTAATTGCATTAGAGCTTGTTACAAAATAATCAGCACTGAATGTTTTGCGGTAAATATCCATTATTTCTTCAGGTGAGTTAGCCTTCATTCTATCCAAAAAATTATAGTTTCCGTTTTTTAGCATTTCCTTTATGCCTGCTTGTTCTGCGGTTTTTGTACCGCCCATCGAAACGCACGCACCAGGCTCTATTATGCTTTTTACAAGCTCAAGAGCATCCTCGGAGGTTGGCACATAATAGGCTTTCATCCTGTTTTTGGTTAAAGCATCAATTGTTTTTTGTATCTTTTTTTCAAGTAATATTTTTTGATTGTTATCCATTTTTAATTCACCTCAAAATTAATTGTAACATTTTTCTTTAAAAAAAACAATACAAAAAATTATCTTTTAAGCGGTGATGGCAGTATTATTTTTTTGTCGCTGTTTTTTGGCATATTAAGCTCACCTGTAAGTGATGCATAGCAAATTGACTTTGTTCCGTATTTTTGTTGCAGAATGTCAAGTATACTTTCAGCCTTTTCCTGCTTTTTTATTATTTCCTCGCTAAAAAACATACAGGTTTGCCGAGGACTTTTTTTATTTGTAAGATTAAAAGCTCTCACACTTATTGCTCTCACATTTTTAGAAAAATCATAATTTTTTTCAAAAAGACTGTATGCCTTTTTTGCAAGCTCACGCATACTTTGTGTTTCAAATTCAAGCGGTGCCTGAAAATCCTCACATTCAAGCTTAGGACTTTTAAGTGTAATTCCTACCGATGAGGCGTAGAGTCTGCGCTCCCTTAAACGGTGCGATATGCTTTCGCATAGCTTGTATATAACATTCCATACCTGATTTTTTTGATTAAGGTCGCAAACAAGGGTTATGCCGTTGCTTATGCTTTTTTCCTGAATATCAAAACTAAAATCGTTAACCGGCGAGCATTCAAGCCCGTTTGCATACAGCCACAGTGTTTCTCCGTTTTTGCCGAATTTTTCTTTTAAAAATTTTAATGGGGTTAATGCCAAATCGCCTATTGTGTATATGGAGCTTTGGTTAAGCTTTTTTAATGTGGCACGCCCAACTCCTAAAAGCTCGTATGCAGGCAATTTCCATACAATACTTTTAAAATTTTTATATGGTATAACCGTAACTGCGTCGGGCTTTTTTATATCGCTTCCAAGCTTTGCAAAAATTTTATTAAATGATACTCCCACCGAAACTGTAAGTCCCGTTTCTTTTTTTACATCCCTTCGTATTTTGTTTGCGATTTCCTCACCGCTTCCAAACAAAAGACGGCTTTTTGTTACATCAAGCCAACATTCGTCCATACCAAATGGCTCAACAAGATTAGTGTATCGCAGATAAATGCTGTGTATTATTTCGGAGTATTTTAAATATTGATCAAAGCTTGGAGGTACGCATATAAGTTCGGGGCACTTTGCCTGTGCCTGCCATATTGTTTCTCCTGTTTTAACACCGCACATTTTTGCTTTTTGATTTTTGGCAAGCACTATGCCATG
>JAZSPJ010000075.1:0-11876 GCA_045537365.1 Clostridia bacterium | reverse complement strand
TCCCAATAGTCATAATGTGCAAAGCGTCTTAAGCTTGCCTCTATACCGCCTATTATAATAGGAATACCGGGGTATGCCTCCCGTATACGGTTACAGTATACAATAACTGCTCTGTCGGGGCGCATACCTGCCTTTCCGCCTGGAGAGTATAAATCGTCGTGACGGGGTTTTTTGTTTACTGTATAGTGGTTTACCATAGAGTCTATATTGCCCGACGAAACCAAAAAGCCAAGTCTTGGTTTGCCAAGTCTTTTAAAATCCTCACAGCTATTCCAGTCAGGTTGCGGTATAATGCCTACGGTGTAGCCATTTGCCACAAGCACTCTCGATATAATTGCGTGACCGAAAGCAGGGTGATCAACATAAGCATCACCGCACACATAAACAAAATCAAGCTGATTTATATTCAGTTTTTCCATATCCTGTTTTGAAACAGGTAAAAAACCGTTATTCATAAATTACATCCTTTTATAGCTTGCTTGATGCAACAAGCTCATTATATTGCTCACGGGTAATTAATACCTGTCTTGGTTTGTTGCCGTCAAGACCTCCTATTATACCCCTTTGCTCCATCTGGTCTATAATACTTCCTGCTCTGTTATAGCCTATACGGAAGCGTCTTTGCAATAATGAAGTGGAAATCTGTCCGTTATCTATTGCCATTTCAATAGCCTCGGGTAGTAGCTCGTCTGCATCGCCTGCATCCTCACCATCGGGCTGATATTTTTCTTCTGCTTCAAGCTGTTCCATAATATCAGCATTGTACACAGTTTCAATACCGTTTGATACGGCTTCAACAATATCCTTAACATCACTGTCGGATACAAATGCACATTGCATACGCTTTGGCTTTGTTTCGCCAACAGGCAGGTAAAGCATATCGCCTTTACCTATAAGCTTTTCAGCACCGCCCATATCAAGTATGGTTTGAGAGTCCTTATTACTTGCAACCATAAATGCTATACGGCTTGGTACATTGGCTTTAATGTTACCTGTAATAAATTTAACAACAGGTCTTTGTGTTGCAATTACAAGATGCATACCTGCCGCACGGGCGAGCTGTGCTATACGGCATACATAGTTTTCTACATCGCCGGGGGCTACCATCATAAGGTCGGCAAACTCGTCTATAAGTATAACGATTGACGGCATTTTCTGCTCCGGTGTTCCGTTTTTAATCATAAGGTCGTTATAGCCCTGAATGTTTCTTACATTAAGCTGTTCAAATTTAGAATACCTTTCTGTCATTTCCTGAACTGCCCACGAAAGCGCTCCTGTTGCTTTTTTTGCATCCTTTACAACGGGTATAAGCAAGTGGGGGATACCGTTATATACACCAAGCTCTACCTGCTTTGGGTCTATCATAACAAGCTTTACTTCGCTTGGGTCTGCTTTATAGAGCATACTTATAACAAGTGTGTTGATGCACACACTCTTACCTGCGCCTGTTGCACCTGCAATAAGCAAATGGGGCATTTTTGCTAGGTCCATAATAATAGGCTTACCGCTTATATCCTTACCTAAAGCTACTGCAAGCTTTGACGGGTGATTTTTAAACTCGTCGCTTTCAATAACCTCTCTTAAGGATACTATGCTTGGGTTTTTGTTGGCAATTTCTATACCTACGGTTGATTTTCCGGGTACAGGAGCAATTATAACACCCTTTGCCGCAAGTGAAAGCTGTATATCGTTTGCAAGAGTGGTTATCTGATTAACTCTGACACCGGATGCAGGTTTTACTTCATATCTTGTAATTGTAGGACCCTGACTTATTTCAACAACGGTTGTATCAACACCAAAGCTTTTAAAGGTTTCAACAAGCTTTAAAGCATTTTGTTTAAGCTCCTCCTCAACATTTTCCGACGGAGCATTTGACTTTGGCATAGTAAGCAAATCGGTTGACGGATAAACATACTCAAAAGGCTCTTTTTCTTCTATATGAAGCTCCATTTCCTTCTCGAATTCGCTGTGAAGCTCCTCTTTTTCATTGTCTGTTAATTTTTGTTCAGGTTCAGGTGCTTCATTGTGCCGGTCATTATCCATTTCATTTCCCGGTACATTAATTGTTAGGTCGTCGTCAAATGCAGGTATTTCTGATTCGATTTCTTTATAATTTTCAATTTCTGCATATTGATATTCGTCTTGCTTTTGTGCTTCGTTCCTTGTTTTAAGTTTATACGGCTTGTCCTTGTTTTTATTTTTGCTTTTTTCAAGATTTTCCTCACGGATTGCGTTCATTTCCTGACCGGCTTTTACAAATACCGATTTAATGCCGTTTACTATTGCATTCAAAATGCGCAGTATTGAAATTTCAAACAAGCAGATTAAAAGTATTGCAAGTATAAAATAAAGCAAAATGTTAGTACCTGCAATGCCTAGTAAACTGCAAAGAGGCTTTGCAATACAAGCACCTAAAAGTCCGCCTGCGCCGTTTGACTGCGAATATGTATAATACATACTCCATGTAACCCCGTTATTGGTTGAAAGGAATATCATGTGAAAAATTGCCGAAAGGTTTAATATAAAAGCACCTGACAGAATATATTTTGCGGTTTGCTTTGTATCAGAGCCTTTAATAAGAGTGTAAATGATATTGCCGGCAATGGCAGGCGGCAGAATATATGCGGTTAAACCTAAAAGACCTTTAAACAGACTGTTTATAAAGTTACCCACAGCACCGCCTGTATCTTTTGGGCAGTATAGGCTTATACCTATAAAAATACTCAATGCTGCAAGGCAAAGCGCCGTTATTTCAAAGGTTTTCACACCTGTTTGCTTTTTTTGTTTTTGTTGCTTTGATTTACTCTTTTTCTTTTCCTTAGCCATTTTTAAAAATTATCTCCTTAACTGTGTTTTTAGATTTTTAATAAATTCGTTATTGTTTCTGGATTTAATTATACCGCTTATTAAAGCCTCTGCGGCATCCTGAGCATTAGCGCCTGAAAGACTTCGTCTTAAACTCCAAACGGCATCAAGCTCAGTTTTATTAAGCAACAAATTTTCTTTTCTTGTGCCCGATTTGTAAATATCAATAGCAGGAAATATGCGTCTTTCCGACATACCTCTGTCCAGATGTATTTCCATATTTCCCGTACCTTTAAATTCCTCAAAAATAACATCGTCCATACGGCTTCCTGTATCAATAAGCGCAGTTGCAAGTATTGTAAGGCTTCCGCCATTTTCAATGTTTCGTGCTGCACCGAAAAACTTTTTGGGTTTATGCAGTGATGCGGGGTCTATACCGCCCGTAAGTGTTTTACCCGATGACGGTACAACAAGGTTATAAGCTCTTGCAAGCCTTGTTATGCTGTCAAGCAAAACTACAACATCCTTACCTTGTTCAACAAGCCTCTGTGCACGCTCCAGCACCAGCTCGGCAACCTTTATATGATGTTCAGGCTGTTCGTCAAATGTGGAGTATATAACCTCTCCGTTTACACTGCGTTTCATATCGGTAACCTCTTCGGGGCGCTCGTCAATAAGCAGTACAATCAGATTAACTTCGGGGTGATTTGAGGTTATTGCATTTGCAAGACTTTTAAGTATGGTGGTTTTGCCTGCTTTCGGAGGAGCAACAATCATACCTCGCTGTCCTTTGCCGATTGGTGCTATAAGGTCAATAAGCCTTAAGGTGTAATCATCGTAGCTTGTTTCAAGATGAATTCTTTCATTGGGATATATCGGAATTAATGTATCAAAAGGGTGTCTGCGTGCCGCAACTTCGGGTTTGTCGCAGTTTACAGAATTAATATAAATAAGGGAATCGTTGTTTTCGTTTCTCTTTGCTTTTCGCACAACACATTCAATCATATCGCCTGTTTTAAGGCGGTATTTTCTTATGTATGCGTTGTTTACATAAATATCATCGGATTTTGTTGTAAGGTAATTGTCGCCTCTTAAAAAGCCGTATCCGTCGGGCATAACCTCTAAAAACCCTTTTATGTTTCTTGTGGGCATAAGCTCTTTTGTCTGATTTTGGTTATCATTTTCTGATTCATCATTAATCGGGGTATCAGTAAAACCCGAAGTGCTTTCCTTATTAGTAGTTTCGGAATTTATTTTTTGTGTAATCAATTCACAAAGCTCGTCCTTTTTTAATTTTGATGTACCTTTAATATCAAGCTCTTTTGCATAAGATTTTAAATCTGTAAGACTCATAGCGCAAAGCTTGTCAATATCAATCATATTCATAGTTTATCACCATCATTTATATAAAATATTTATTATAATTATATCATATTATAATAAATATGCAAGTTATTCGTATTAAATGACAACAGATTTTAATATTGCCGTGTCAATATGCACAAAATATTAAATTAATTTTGTTTAAAAAACACATAATAATATGTATAGTCAAAATAGTTTTTTTGTTATATAATAAGATTATAGAATTTATACCAATGGAGTTAATTTATGAGAAAATTTATATACAGAACAGGCAAGTTGATAAATAAATGCCTTGACGACGATATATTCGGCAAAAGTGCAAGTGCCAGCTTTTATATATTAACATCGTTTTTTCCGTTTATTATACTTATATTTATTATAGCATCGTCAATAAGTCTTAAGATGGAAGATATGCTTTTGGGCTTGTTGAAAATCTTTCCTAAGGAAACTGTAAATCTTATTTTAGATATTTTAGGTAATATTTCGCGCAGTAAAGGTCTTATTACAACATCGCTTGTACTTTCGGTGTGGTCAATGTCAGGTGCAATGGTATCTATTACAAAATCGCTCAACACCTTTTATTCCATAACCGAAACAAGAAATATAATAGTTCTAAGGCTCCAGTGTATTGCCTATGCCATTATGCTTATTATATCAATAATTTTCAGCTTTACGCTTATAATTTTCGGCGGCGTAATAGGTGATTTAATGGAAAAGTACATTACGCACTTTGACGCTCATGCCATTTGGAACTATACCCGCTTTATTTTAATGATTGTATATATCTGGGGCTTGTTTTTAATGCTTTATAAATTTATGCCAAACAAAAGAATAAAGTTTAAAAATGTTATGATGGGTGCCTTTTATGCTACACTTATATGGATGGGTGCATCTTTTGCTTTTTCGTTTTATGTAAACAATTTTTCGAAATATCATATTATTTACGGCTCAATTGCAGGAGTGGTAATGCTGGTAACCTGGATTTATATTACAAGCCTTGTTATTTTAACGGGCGGAGAGATAAATTCTGTGTATAACAGGATAAAAAATATGAAAAAAACATAAATAAACACTTATTATAGGCAGTAAATTTATGCATTGGTGTATATAAAACATACAAAATGACAAAAAAATGTAAAAAAATAAAAAAAACACTTGCAAAATCAAAAGGTTTTTGTTATAATAACTATTGTGTTTATTAATGGGATAATAATTTAGGAGGTGCATATATATGGCAAAGTGTGAAGTATGCGGCAAAGGTGTTACTTTTGGTATCAAAGTGAGCCACTCGCACAGAAGATCAAACAGAACATGGAAGGCTAATGTTAGAAGCGTTAGAGCTATTGTTAACGGAACACCTAAAAAAATGAATGTTTGCACAAGCTGTTTGCGTTCAAATAAGGTTACAAGAGCCGTTTGATTTTAAATTAAAAAGTTTTAAAGGACTCGCATAATGCGGGTCCTTTTTGCGTTATGTAATTTTAAAAATAATTTTTAATATTTTTTGCATAAGCTTTGGAGCTTTAACAACAACTACTTTCATAAAAAATCAACCCCTTTTAACAAAAATATATAAAACAGCAAAGTATCATAAGTATTACTGCCTCAATTACTGCAATTACTATGGGCGGCAGGAAAAAAGCCATAAGCACACCTAAAACAAATCCTACAAGGCAAAGTCCGTACATTTTATGAAACAGCTTTTTAAAAAACATTATATCACAGCCTTTATAAGCATTTATAATATTATATGCAAAAAACTTTTGTATTGACACAAAAAATGCGATTGCAAAATTTGAGCTTTGCAATCGCATTTTTTTAATCGTCACTCAAGTTGGTTTTTAGCTTTTCTATTGCCTTTTTTTCAATTCTTGATACATAAGAACGGGATATTTTCAGCCTTTTTGCAACATCGTGCTGTGTATGTACATTGCCTCCGCATAAGCCGTATCTTAATTCTATAACTTTTCTCTCTCTGTTAGTCAGTATAAATTTCATATTCTCGTACAGGCATTTAATCTGCATTTTCATATCAACCTCGTCAAATATACTGTCGTCGGTATTGGATAGCCTGTCGATAAGTTTTATTTCGTTTCCCTCTTTGTCTTTGCCTACGCTGTCTTGCAAAAACACCTCGTTTTGTCTTTTTTTACCTGACCTTAAGCTCATTAAAATTTCGTTGTCAATACATTTTGCGGCATAGGTGGCAAGTCGTGTACCTTTACCGCAATTGTATGTATTTATAGCTTTAATTAAGCCTATGGTACCAATAGATATTAAGTCGTCAGTGTCTATATCGGATGCCGAGTATTTTTTTACTATGTGGGCAACAAGTCTTAAGTTTCGCTCTATTAGTATGTTGCGCGCGGTTCTGTCGCCGCCATTACAACACTCAATGTAGTGTTGCTCCATTTCAGCCGAGAGCGGTTCCTCAAATACGGTTGTGCCTGTAACATAGCCCATCATATAAATCATTTTCGGCATTGCGCTTAATAATTCTATTAAGCCGAGCATATATTTCACCTCCGCATATTATCCATTATATTCAAAAAAAATATATTGGTGCATGTACGAATATAAAAATATATGGTAAGGATTATTTCGGCATATAAAAATTATACTGAAAATTTGCTATTGCTTGTTCATATAAGTTCTGTATTGACAATTGCAACTATATTGTGTATAATAATTATTAACAACATTGTTTATGATGTTGTTAATAACATTTAAGGAGTGGTGATATGAACACAAAGGTTAGTGCAAATGATTTATTATTACAAGCAAAAAAAGAATTAAAAAATGTACCTAGTGGAACTACTTTTCTTGTAAGAGATTTATTTAAAGGCTATGAATGGAATCTTTACCCGAGAAATATAAGACTTGTTTTAGGTACTCTGTTTCTTAACTATGTAGAAAGTGAAAATACTTCTATACTTGTGCTTGAAAAAACATCTTCTAATCAACAAAAATATAAGAAAGTTTGAGGATTAAATAATGGAAACAAACAGAACAACAGAAAATGAAAATATGACTACTTGTAACAGTTGTGGTAATTCAGTTAGTGTAAATGCTACTACTTGTCCTTATTGTGGAAATAATGAATTAAAAAAAACCAGCATTATTTGTCAAGATTATAAAAACAAGAATAGAAAACTAATGAAAAATATTGGTCTTGTAGGAGTGATTTTTAATATAATATTATTTTTTGCTAATTCAGGAGCCATTCCTCTTTTCTTTGGAGTTTTCTTTTTCTATATGTTTATGGAATGTTCAGGAAAGGAAAAACAAGGCATTTGTCCTCATTGCAATAAAGAAATTACTTTTGGAGAAAATGAAAAAACAGTTAAATGTAATGCTTGTGGAAAAGAGTCTGCTATTACTGAAAAATGCTTAATAGGTAAATGATTTGACAGAACAGAAAAATCATTTTCGGCATTGTGCTTAATAATTCTATTAAGCCGAGCATATATTTCACCTCCGCATATTATTCATTAAATAAAAAAATGTATTTATGCATGTACGAACATAAAAGTATAAGCGTTGCAATGCCGGCGCTCAAGTTCAAATCGTCCTTTGAAGCACAAAAAAGCAAGCATCATAAGATGCTTGCTTTTTTGTGGCGGAGAAGGAGAGATTTGAACTCTCGCGCCGCGTTAACGACCTACACCCTTAGCAGGGGCGCCTCTTCGACCTCTTGAGTACTTCTCCGTATTTATATTGTTTGTCGAATAAACAATATACTCAAGTAATATTAAATTATAAAAAAATGGCGGAGAGGCAGAGATTCGAACTCTGGGTGCTTTCGCATCACTAGTTTTCAAGACTAGCTCCTTAAACCACTCGGACACCTCTCCGTGCGCTTGGCTTTACCAAACTACTTGAATATGATACCATAAACATTTATGTTTGTCAACACCTTTTTTCGGTTTTTTTAAATATTTTTTAATTATTTTTGCTGTTTAAATCTGTACAGTTAAGGTTATTTGCAGCGGTGAGTGTAACCAGCGTATCGCCAAGTTGTACAAGTATGGCTGCAAGTAAAGTTGTTTGCTCCGGGGTAAGTTCTTTTTCAATGGCACTTGCCAAAAATGTGACAAGTTGAGATATTGTATAACCGTTCAAATTAATCACCCAATAATATATTATGAAAAAACTGTGATTTTTGTTGCTTTTTTTAAAAAAATTGTGTAAAATATAGGTAAAAGGGGATAAGACTATGAATAAAAAAGAAATTAAAAAGATAACCCAATGCGAAAGCTGTGCATATTACGATTATGACGAAGAATACGATGCTTATGGATGTATAATAAATCTAGAAGAGGATGATGTATCAACATATTATTCCTTAAGAACATCGTGTCCGTATTACAGCTATTATGATGAGTATAAAATAGTGCGAAAGCAGAACTGATGGTGAAATAAATGGATGGCATTTTGCAAAAAAACTATGTAAATGATTGCAGGCTTGAAAATACCGAAACAGAAAAATCACAAATAAAAAAGTTTGATTACGGCGAATATGTTAAGGATATGACAGATGCTGACCTTTTATGTAATGAGTTTGTTGCTTATAATTCAACACACATAAGACAGGTAAGGGGAAGGCTTAAGTTAAATGTGCCGATTTATGCATCCTGCAGTGAAAAAACAATAGGATATGGCAATCGTGAGGTAAGGTGGCAACTGTGCACACGGGATAAATATTTAAATGAAATAACTGTAAGTGAGGGTCTTCTTACAGCCGATTACAGTGAGGATGCCATTACATATATAGGCGATATAAAGCTGACTATGCCTATGCTTGATGCAGTGGGAGTGTTAAAGCTTTATTTGCTTGACAGCGAAACTGAACAGGTTATAATGCGCAATTTTATGCTTTTTGATATTAGACATCGCAAAAACAATATATGTTATCCTGATTTTTCGGATATAATAGTAAAAGGCTTTGACACCGTAAAAATAATAGGTAATAACGATGTATATTATGCATCGGGTTGCGGAACGGTTTGTGCATTGATAAATAAGAGGGATATACCTGAATATACTTATAAAAAAGGTATCGAAGTAGCTTTTGAGGCAACAACACTTAAAAATAATTCAAAAGTAAAGCTTTATGTTAATAATATTTTGATTGAAACAAAAGCTTTTAAAAAAATTCCTGATGTATCACATGGTATATTAACAAAACAATATTTAAGGGATGAGATAGATTTAAATAAAATAAACTGCGGATATTTGTTTAAAGCTGTTATTCCTAATTTTGCATGTAAGGGTTTGCCCGATAGTTTTTCAATACGAATTGAAACCGATGGCGGAGTAATAATATTCGGCAGAAAGAGCGGAAGGTATCCGCTGGGATTTGAAATCAAAGCAATAGATTAGAAAATGAGAGTGCTCTGTTTTGAACACTCTCATTTTTTAATCTGTTGATATTCTCATTGAATTTAGTACTGCCAGCACCAAAACACCCACATCAGCAAAAACAGCCTGCCACATATTTGACATTCCAAAAACACCAAGTATTATTACAAGCATTTTTATACCTAAAGAAAATACAATATTTTGCTTTACAATCCTTAATGTTTTTTTACTAAGGTTTATAAGGTACGGAAGTTTTACTAAATTATCATCACAAATAATAATATCCGATGCCTCAATAGCCGAGTCGCTGCCGGCACCACCCATAGAAATTCCAACATCTGCAAGGGCAAGGCAGGGGGCATCATTTATGCCGTCGCCAACATAAACCGTACTTTTGTTTGCTTCTATTATTTGTTTTAGAATCAATAATTTCTCATCGGGTAAAAGCTCTGCTTTAATTGTATCAATTCCTGCAATTGAGCATACTTTTTCTGCATTTGCCAATTTGTCGCCCGTAAGCATTGTGGTTATTTTTACACCAATGCTTTTAAGCTTGGTTATGGTTTCCTTTGCATTGCTTTTTATTGTATCACCCAAAACAATGTAACCCAGAATTTCGTTCCTGCTCGCAAGGTAAACATAAGTGCCGTCATATTCAGTATTTTCGGTTGTAATGCCGTATTTTTTCATAAGCTTTTTATTGCCTAAATAATATTCCGTTTCATTAACCATAGCTTTAATACCGTAGCCTGCCATTTCACATATATCGGTTACTGAGTATGCATCATTATTGGCAGCTGATGCACATATTGCCTGTGCAAGCGGATGATTACTGTATTTTTCTATTGCACCGCAAATATTAATTATGTCTTTAGTTGATATATTGGTGGTTGATACAGTTTTTATTATGCTTAAATCCGAATTTGTAAGTGTGCCTGTTTTATCAAAAATCACAGCCGAGGTTTTTGCAAGCTTTTCAATAAAACCCGATCCTTTAATTAAAATACCTTTTTTTGATGCGGCTCCTATTGCTCCGAAAAATGATAGGGGTATACTTAACACCAAAGCACAGGGACACGATACAACCAGAAAAATCAAGGCTTTTTCAATCCATATTTCAGGTGCTCCAAAAGCCAAAGACGGCACAACTGCAATTAATACCGCAAATAATACAACAAAAGGCGTATAGAATTTTGCAAATGTTGTAATAAAAGCTTCGGATTTCGATTTGTTCATAGATGCATTAATAACAAGTTCTGCAATTTTTGATGCTGTACTTTGCGAAAACTCTTTTGTAACTTTAATTTTAATCATTCCGCTTATATTAATAGAACCGCTTAAAACAGTATCGTTTATTTCCCGGGAAACAGGCAATGCTTCACCGGTTATTGCACACATATTTAAATCTGTTGCACCCTCACATATTATACCGTCAAGGGGTATGCGCTCGCCCGGCATTACAATTATAATATCACCGGATTTTATGTTTTCGGCATCGGTTTTTACAAGCTCGCCGTTTACTTCGATGGTTGCAGTATCGTTTATTATTTCAGTAAGGGCTTTTATCTGCTTTCGGTTTTTTGCAACTGCATAGCTTTGAAACAGCTCTCCCGTTTGGTAAAACACCATAACAAAGCAAGCCTCACGAAAATCGCCAAGTGCCATAGCACCAAGTGATGCAACTGCCATTAAAAAGTTTTCGTCCATAAGCTTTAGGTGAACCATTCCCGTTAATGCTTTAAGTATTACATCATATCCGGCAACTATATATGCAAGGGTATAAAATGCCACCCTGAAAATGCCTGCTCTTGGCATAATTATTGTTATTATTTCCGAGGAAATGCCTATTAAAAAAGCAGTTATAAGGCGTGTAAGTATCCGTTTTTGTTTTTTATTCATACAACTCTCCGTCGCGCTCTACTTTTTTTAACTCTTTTTTTGCCTCTGATATAATTGCATCAAAGGCATTTTCATCAGCTTCTATTATAAGCTTTTCGGTTAAAAAATTTACTTGTGCGCTTGTAACACCGTCAATTTTTTTAACAGCATTTTCAAATTTTGCGGCGCAGTTTGCACAGTCTAAGTTTAATACTTTAAAAGTTTTTTTCATTAAAACATCTCCTTATTCCATAATGTGCTCTGTAGCACAAAGTATTATTTTTTCTACATGGCTGTCTGACAGGGAATAGTATATTGATTTACCCTCACGCCTTTGTTTTACAAGATTTGCCTGCTTTAGTATTCTGAGTTGATGGCTTATGGCAGATATTGTCATATTAAGTATATCAGCAATATCACATACACATAATTCTGATATAAACAGTAGATTAAGTATTTTAAGCCTT
>JAZSPJ010000074.1:0-5392 GCA_045537365.1 Clostridia bacterium | reverse complement strand
CGCCCAGCGGGTTGAGCACTATCTGAAGCGGTGTACCGTCAGGAAGGAAAGGCATATCCTCTTCAGGAAGTATTCTTGAAATAACGCCCTTGTTACCGTGACGGCCTGCCATTTTATCACCAACAGATATTTTACGCTTCTGAGCAATATAACATCTTACAAGCTGGTTTACTCCCGGTGGGAGCTCGTCGCCGTTTTCACGGGTGAATATTTTAACATCTACTACAATACCTGCTTCGCCGTGAGGAACTCTGAGTGATGTATCTCTTACATCCCTTGCCTTTTCGCCGAATATTGCACGCAAAAGTCTTTCCTCAGCCGAAAGCTCAGTTTCACCCTTTGGTGTAACCTTACCTACAAGTATATCTCCCGCTCTTACCTCTGCACCTATTCTTACGATACCTCTTTCGTCAATATCCTTAAGTGCATCCTCGCCAAGGTTTGATATATCTCTTGTAATTTCTTCTGCACCGAGTTTTGTATCTCTTGCTTCACACTCGTACTCCTCAATGTGAATTGAAGTGTAAACATCCTCTTTAACAAGTCTTTCGTTAATAAGGATAGCATCCTCGTAGTTATAACCTTCCCATGTCATAAAGCCTATAAGAATGTTTTTACCTAAAGCAATTTCACCGTTTGAGGTTGAAGGACCGTCGGCAATAATATCGCCTTTTTTAATCTTATCGCCAAGCGATACAATGGGCTTCTGATTTATACATGTGCTCTGGTTTGAACGGAGGAATTTTATAAGCTTATAATTTCTTACATTTCCGCCTTTTTCTTTAATATCAATGCTGTCAGCATCAACATCTACAACCACACCATCCTCTTTTGCAACTACACATACGCCCGAATCCTTTGCGGCTCTGTATTCCATACCTGTACCTACAACAGGCGATTCTGTTGTAAGAAGCGGAACTGCCTGACGCTGCATGTTAGAGCCCATGAGAGCACGAACTGCGTCGTCGTTTTCAAGGAACGGTATCATTGCTGTAGCTACCGATACAATCTGCTGTGGCGATACATCGACATAATCAACCTGATCAGGTGTTACCTCAAGGAAGTCGTCTCTGTATCTTACAATAACCTTATCCTTTACAAATTTACCGTCAGGGCCTATTTTTTCACTGGCAGGAGCTACTTTGTAGTTATCCTCCACATCAGCAGTCATATAGTCAACCTCATCGGTAACTGTGCAGGTTTCTTTATCAAACTTTCTGTACGGTGCTTCAATAAAGCCGTACTCATTGATTTTTGCATAGCTTGCAAGCGAGTTAATAAGACCGATGTTAGGACCTTCAGGTGTTTCGATAGGACACATTCTGCCATAGTGTGAATGGTGAACGTCTCGAACTTCAAAGCCCGCTCTCTCTCTTGAAAGACCGCCAGGGCCGAGAGCTGAAAGTCTTCTCTTATGTGTAAGCTCTGCAAGCGGGTTGTTCTGATCCATGAACTGTGAAAGCTGTGATGAACCGAAGAACTCTTTAATAGCCGATACAACAGGGCGTGCGTTAATAAGATTCTGCGGTGTAACCTGTTCTTTTTCCTGTGTGGTCATTCTCTCTCTGACAACTCTTTCAAGTCGTGCAAGACCTATACGGAACTGGTTCTGTAAAAGCTCACCTACTGCACGAAGTCGTCTGTTACCCAAGTGGTCGATATCGTCTGTAGTGCCTATGCCATACTCAAGATTTGTATGGTAGTTGATAGATGCAAAAATATCCTCAATAATGATGTGCTTTGGAACAAGCTCATCCATTCTCTTTTTGATTTCCTCTTTGATTTCATCCTCGCTGTCATAAGTTTCA
Source organism: Clostridia bacterium (assembly GCA_045537365.1). Taxonomy (GTDB): domain Bacteria; phylum Bacillota; class Clostridia; order UMGS1810; family UMGS1810; genus UMGS1810. The sequence continues at coordinate 3,584 of JAZSPJ010000074.1, read as the reverse complement.
AGGATTTCTTTAAGAACACTGTATTTAACTTTTTCGGTAATTTCAAGGTCAGATACATCAAAGCTTACGTGGTTTTCAATGCGAACCATATCGTTTGTAAATACTTTAACCTCTGTACCGTCAACATTGAGCCATACGGTGTTTACACCTGATTTTTCAATCTCTTTAGCTCTTTCGTATGTGAGCACCTCGCCTGCCTCTGCAATAACAACACCGTCGTCGTCAATTACATTGCGTGCAAGCTTACGGTTTTTAATTCTGTTTGCAAGTGCAAGCTTTTTATTGAATTTAAAACGGCCAACCTTTGAAAGGTCATATCTTTTTGCATCAAAGAACAAACCGTTAATTACAGTTGTTGCACTGTCAACCGTCGGAGGCTCGCCCGGGCGGAGCTTTTTGTATATTTCAAGGAGTGCTTCCTCGGAATTTGTAGTAAAGTCCTTTTCAAATGTTGCGTTAATCTTTGGATCATAGCCAAACATTTCAAGAATTTCTGCATTGGTATTAAGACCCATAGCTCTTATAAGTACGGTAACAGGAAGCTTTCTTGTTCTGTCTATACGAACGGAGAAAACATCGTTAGAATCGGTTTCGTACTCAAGCCATGCGCCACGGTTTGGTATAACCTGTGCACTATATAACTCTTTACCTGTTTTATCGTGCTGCATATCAAAATATATGCCCGGCGAACGAACAACCTGGCTTACAATAACACGCTCTGCACCGTTAATAATAAATGTGCCAGAGTCGGTCATAAGAGGAAATTCACCCATATAAATTTCCTGCTCTTTTACTTCGCCGGTTTCCTTGTTGATAAGTCTTACTTTGATTTTAAGCGGTTTCGCATAGGTTGCATCCCTTAACTTACATTCAACAATTGAGTATTTTGGATTATCCTCCAAATAGTAATCGTCGAATTCAAGTACAAGGTTACCCGAAAAATCGCATATAGGAGATACATCCTGAAGTACCTCTTTTAAACCTTTTTCGATGAACCACTGATACGAATCCTTCTGCACCTCAATCAGGTTTGGCATTTCGCGTATCTGTGCCGTGCGGGCATAACTTACACGCTCATTTTTGCCAAGCTTTATGACAGGATGTTCAGTCTTGCCGATTTTGATGACAGGAGCTTTTTTCATAAAACAACTCACCTCTGTATATTATTTGTAGCAAAACTTTTTAAAGCTTTGCCATTTTGCAGTTTGCTAATGGTATAAATTAACAAACTTTTTACGACCTTAATTGATTTTTTCGTAACTTTGCATAAAATAAAATCCACAAAGTGGCGAAAGTTTGCAATTTACTATATTAACATATATGTATATATTTGTCAAGGGGTTTTTGAAAAAAATTGGCATAAAAAAAGAAATCTGCAAAATGCAGATTTCTTTTTTATACACATTAAATATTTTATTTTTTAAGTTTTTCCACCATTTCCTCGCTTGGTGTAACATACATAGTATTATAGTTTACATATATTACCATACCGGGCTTTGTGCCTGCGGGCTTTTTAACATTTTTAACCTCGGTATAATCAACAGGTACACTTTGCGATGCCTTACCCCTACTGTAATATGCCGCAAGACATGCCGCCTCCTCGTAAGTTCTGTCGGGCACAGTCATAGCATCACTTGTTTTTATAATGGTATGCGAGCCGTGTATATTTTTGGTGTGAAACCATATATCCGTACTCCTTGCCATTTTAAGTGTAAGGTAATCGTTCTGCTTGTTGTTTTTGCCTACAAAAATATCGTAGCCGTCACTGCTTACAAAATGCATCGGCTCAAAAACTTTTTTAACCGATTTTTTATTGTTCTTACCTCTAAGCCTCAAATATCCCTGTTCAGTTAGTTCCTCTCTTATTTCGGCAATCTCTCGGCTGTTATCTGCTTTTAAAATACTGTCCTGCACAGATTCAAGATAATCTATTTCCACCTCGTTTAATTTCTTTTGCTTTTCGGTTTCAATTTCGGCAGTTTTATCCTTGTTGTATCTTTTATAATACCTTTGTGCATTTTCGGCAGGAGTTAAATCCCACATAAGCGGTATTTTTACATCAGGGCAGGATTCATCATAAAAATTTGATACAGTAACCTCTTTCATGCCCTGCTTAATCATATATATATATGATGTTATTAAATCGCCGTAGGTTTTATATTTATCCCTGCCCTTGCACTTTTCAAGTATTTCAAGCTGCAGCTGAAGCTTTTTACGGCATCGGTCAAGATTTGAGTTTACAACCTTAAGCAAATCGCCTGTTTTTTGTTTTATGTTCTCTCTTGTTGCCTTTTGGGTGTAGTAAGCCTCAACTGCGCAGTTCATACTTTCAAAAAATTCCGCTTTGGCAACACCCGAATACTGCGAAATATCCACCGCATTAAATTCTATTGGCTTTTTTGTTAAATTGTCCGTATAAATTGCAGGGGTATAATCGCCATTTTTTATTTTATCAAAAATATTTAACATACATTGCGCGCATCGCTCCCTAACTGCCGGCGGTACATCAGCTCCCAAAGTGTCGCAGCTGCCTGTTGCACGGTATGCTATTTCATTTGCAACAAGCGGACTTATGCCCATAAAGCCCGACATTATCTGCCTTGATATGGGCTCGTCGGCAGATTTTATCATACTGCTTATTTCATCAAAATCGGCATCAAGCGGATTTTTTTTGCCCTGATCAGGCGGACTTTCGTAAATAAGCCCCGGAAGTACCTGTCTTACACTGCTTACGGTTACATCAACATGGTTTATGCTGTCTATAATTCTTGAGTCGCCTCCAACAAGTATTATGTTGCTGTGCTTGCCCATTATTTCAACCACAAGAGTTTTTACGGACAAAAAGCCCATTTCATCGTAAGCCTCTATATCTATTTTAACTATTCTTTCAAATTTTTCCTGATATACCCGAAGTATCTTACCACCCGACAAATGCTTTCTCATAAGCATACAAAACATAGGCGGCGATTGAGGGTTCTCTTTTGAGGTATTTGTTGTATGAATTCGTGCCAGCGACGGATTTGCGCATATAAGCAGTTTATGGTTTTCGCCTTTGCTTCTTATATGCATAATTATTTCGCTGTGTTCGGGCTGATGGATTTTATCTACCCTGCCCCCTTCAAGCTTTTGATTCAGTTCAAAAGCAAGCGCATTTATTACTATGCCGTCAAGTGCCATATACCTCACCTCCATTAATATATTAATGAGTATATCACAAAACCTATAAAAAAATCAATATCAAAGTAACTAAATGACCGTAGCATAAGCTTTTTAAACAGTAATTTTCTTGTTTTTACCATTTTTGTTAAAAATATAACACATTTTATGTAATATATTACAAATAGAAAAAAAACATTTGAAAAACCTGAATCTTTGTGCTATAATATTTAAGGTTAAGTATGTTTATTAATATTTTTTAATATTTAATAATATTTTTAATAAATTTTTTTACAGGAGGAAACAAAAATGGCAAAGAAATTTAAAACCATGGATGGTAACTGCGCCGCTGCACATTGCGCCTATGCGTTTACAGAAGTTGCAGCTATCTATCCTATTACTCCGTCATCTACAATGGCAGAATATGT
>JAZSPJ010000019.1:0-5854 GCA_045537365.1 Clostridia bacterium | reverse complement strand
TTATATAATTTTTTAACCTCGGCGACCTTGTCTGCATATACTCTTTTTACATAGCCTTCGTCTATAACTACGGTTATGGCATCCTCGATTGTTGCATTCATAGCTTGTTTGATTTTATCAGTCATTATTTTTTCTATACCGGTAAACTTTATAGTTATTAATTTATCTACATTAGCCTTTAATTTTAAAACAATATCAACATTTTCATTAAGGCATCCAAAATCGGGCACAGTAAGCTGATGCTTTTTGGAAAGCGGTTTTAAATTGTTTTTATTTAAAAGATATACATCAACATAATCACCGATTGTGTTAAATACCAATTTTGTGCTTGATTCGGCGGGTATGGATTTCATTTCCATAATTGTGCCGTCGTTTAAGTACATAATGCCCGTAAGCTGTGTGTTTTCACCGATTGCGCCCGATATTGTAACATCGGTTGTAATTCCGTCGTCATAATAAATATCGGATAGTTCAACTGTGTTTGCAAGGTTGTTTGCGGTAAATGCATAAATGGCTGTCAGGCTTACCGAAACGCATATTATAATTGCTGTAATTTTTTTAAATTTTGTCACAATATTATCCTTTCTTTGCGGTATCGCGCAATAACTTATTTCTGTCTTTTACATCATATTTCTTTTGAAGCTTTTCGCTGATTTTTAAAACTCTGTCCAATAATTCGTCTGAAATCTTATGGCTTTCGTAAAGCTTTTGAACGGTTTCCTTAATAAACAAATAACTGTTTTCCTGCATAGGACTTAAGGTTAAAAACTCATTTGTAAGCTTTATAATATTATCGCTGTCTGCAATTGCTTTGATATACTCTCTTAAAATTTGATGGTCATTAGGTGAGAGTGTTTTTGCTTTTAAAAGATTTTTCTTTGCCGTATCTGTTATACTGCCTGTATTTATCTGGTCAAGCGATGCTTTGTTTATATAAACCTGCGGGTCGGCAGGGCAAAGCTTTAAAAGTAAATTGTTGTATTTTTCTGCAGTTTCATAATTTTTGCTTATATATGCTTTTTCAAAATTGTCTCGTACAATCAGCTCGCTTGATGCATATATTAAAACTACACTTAATAAAGCCAATACTGAATATGTTATTACTTTAAATGCTTTATTGCAGGTTTTGTTATAAAATCCTTCACCGCATATTAAGCCCGTGATAATAAGTATAATGCCGAAGCTTAAATCAAAATCTATAAATGAGTGTAAGCATATAAGTAAAAGCATAGCTGTATATGCGTAATTTTTAGCCTTAAATGTTTTAAATAAAGTGTACACCGGTACAAATATAAACAATGCAGTAAATATAAAGCCGTTTTCAACCAAAAACTGCAAATATGAGTTATGTATGTACTTGACAGAATAGCCCATAGTTTGTACACCGTACTGCAAATACTGCCACGAACCCTGCCCGCATCCGAAAATAGGATTTATAAAAATAAGGCCGAGCGAGTCTTTAGCATAAACAAGCCTGCCTGTTAAGGTTGTAAGGCTTTCAAATCTTATAATTAATACTGTTATTCCTGCAATTACGGCAACTGCAAACAATACCAGCCATATCTTAAATATTTGTTTCTTTCCCTTTAACGGACAGTTAAAAGATATTAAAATTAAAACAGCTATAAGTGAAAAGCATAAAAAGTAAATGTGCTTTGATGCGAAGTAAACTATTGGTGTTGTAAATAATGCAGTTATTACATTCTGGCTTATAAAAATACCCCTTAAATCCTTTTCAAAAAATATGTACAGAGTACCAATTGCAATAAATATAGGTATCATAGCCTTTGAAAGTGTTAAATAAAGCCCTGTAAGAACAATTGCTGAAAGTAAAAGATAATATTTTTTATTAAAAAGCCTGTACCCATTAATTGACGATATATAGCCGACTGCTAAAAACAGGGCAGTTGTATTTGCGTATTTAATAACAGATTGAAGCCTTGGTATGTACATATCCCAAAACACAAATTCGCTGAAATTCAAAAAATTTAAATATGAAAGCAGGCCGATTGCAGATATAAGTGCCGATAATACTGAAAATGTCTTTATGAGAAAACTTTTTAAATCACATACACCTGCAATATAAAATGCAGTTATAAATAAAATTATTTTTTGAGCCTCATATATTGCGCTCTGTGTATCGCCAAGCGTAAAAACTATGCTTATTGACGATAGTATTATAAAAGCAAGTGAAATTATGCATATAAGCTTGTTTGAACCGAATTTATATGTTGTATAAAAGGCGCAAGCACTTAAAATAATTGCAGGAACAATGCATAAATCCCAGCTAAAGCCGCCTGCAGAAAAGCAACACAAAAGCAGGGCACATGCAAGTACCCAATAAAAAAGGTTTTGTTTAACTGAAATTTTGCTTAAAATAATAACACCTTCTATATATAATTATACACATTTATAATAACATATAATTATAAAAAAGTCAAAGAAAATATAGCTTAAAATAAAAAAATTCCCATGAGGGAATTTGCGCTAAGCTTAAGTATTGCTCCTTAAAAATCACGCTATTATTTGCTATCGATTTTTTTGTAGCAATACCTAAGCTTTTGAAAATGATGTATGGATTTTATAGTTTTAAATACTAAATACTAATACCGTATTTAATTTTAACCCGTTCAAGCTTTTTACATAAAGGCTCGGCAAGTAACCATAAAAATATTACCGTTGCAAATGCGTGTACAATATCAAGCGGAAAGCCTAGAGCATAAGCGGTAAGTATCATTTTTAAGGTAATGTTGCTTTGAACCATTATAAGGGATGCAGGGTTCATAATACCGCCGTATATTATAATGCTTGCCAATGCACCGAAAATACATAGCGGTATTTTTGTGCTTTTGTTAATGCTTTTGGTAAATATCAGACCGGCAATTAAGCCTATAATACCAAACGAAAACATCTGCCAGGGTGTCCAGGGGCCCTGACCAAAGAAAAAGTTTGATACAAAGGCAGTAACTGCGCCAACCAGAAAGCCTGCTTCGCCTCCAAAGCAGATGCCTGATATTATTACTATTGCAGTTACGGGTTTAAATTGCGGAAGCATAAAAAACGCACCTCTGCTTGCAACCGCAATAGCACACAGTACACTTATAATAACAAGCTCCCTTGCCTTTGGCTTTCGTGACTCAAATCCCCATAAAAACGGTATAAAGGTTTCAAATATAATTAAAATGCTTGTAAAATAATATTTGCGGTTGCCAAAATGTGTCATACCAATGTACATAGTAAGCGGAATTAAAAAAAGTATAATTAAAACTGAAAACAAAGTGCGCTTATTTTGTTTTTTTAAAATTTTATTTTGCGGTGCACTCAAACCTTCAACAGTATCTGTAAATATATTTTCTTTATTGTTTTTATTTCTTTTTACCGGCATTGCTCCGCAGGCGGATATTATATCATCTGCAAGCACTGCATCGGGCAGAAGCTTGCGTGCCATACGGTTTGCAGATGTTGTGTAAAAGCTGTTGCCTTTGAAAAACTCCCTTGAAGTTGCAGTAGATGTAATTTCGCCGTCGAATATGAGTGCACATCGGTTTGAAAATTCTGCGCAAAACTCAATATCGTGCGACACCATAAGTATTGTTACACCGCTATCCGATAAGCTTTTAAGTATTTCGCCGAATTCAGCTTTAAAATGAGCATCCATACCTTTTGTCGGCTCGTCTAAAAGTAAAATCCGGGGATTTTTTAAAAGCACCTTTGCAAGTGCAACTCTTTGCTGTTCACCGCCTGATAAATCATAAGGGTGGCTTTTTAAATGATTTTCAATATTTAAAAGCGAGCAGATTTTCAGTATATTTTCATCATCAGAGCATATATCTTTTAAATCGCTTAAAACCGTGCTTTTTACAAATAAATCCTGAGGATTTTGCGGTAGGTATCCTAAAAATCCGTTATATAAACCGTCAATTTTTAAAATATTTTTTCCGTTTATATACACACTTCCTCTGTATACACGTATTATACCTGAAATTACCGATAATGCTGTGGTTTTTCCTGCACCGTTTCCACCTAAAATACTGAAAATTTCGCCTTTTTTAACCTTTAAATTCAAGCCTTTCAAAATATCGTGAGAATTTTTATCGTACCTGAAATAAGCATCCTTTACTTCAATTGCTGTGTCAGTATCGTTTTCAATTATATCTTTTTCAATTGCTTCGGGGTTTAAAGGGTTATTTTTTGCATACCCAAAAAGCCAGTTTTTACCGTCTTTAATTGTTAACGGAAAATTCATTTCATTTACAACCGTACCGTAAATTTTAACGGGTGCAGGCAGTGCAAAATACATATCGTTGTTACTGTTTTTTAAATTAAATGCTGTATCTTGCGGTGTACCGTTTTCGCAAATTTTACCGTTATCCATAACAATAACCCTGTCTGCAATTGCGTAGACTTCCTCTAAACGGTGTTCTGTCAAAATTACCGTTGTACCAAGCTCTGTGTTTATTTTTTTGAGTGTGTTTAAAAACTCTTGTGATGAAATGGGGTCAAGTTGGCTTGTAGGCTCGTCTAAAATTAGCACATCAGGCTCGATTGCCATAACGGATGCCAAATTTAAAAGCTGTTTCTGACCGCCCGAAAGCTCTGATACATTTTTATAAAACCAGCTTTGTATTCCGAAAAACGATGCCATTTCGGCAACCCTTGTGCGTATTTCGGAGGTTTTAAAACCAAGGCTTTCAAGCCCGAAGGCAAGCTCGTGCCATACCTTGTCGCATACAATCTGATTATCAGGGTTTTGCATAACAAAGCCTATTTTTGAAGCATCATCTATGGAGTTAAGCTCTTTTTGAGGCTTGCCCATAAAATAAATATTACCGCTTACATTTCCGTAAGGCGACAAGCTGGATTTTAAAAGGCGGAGCAGAGTAGTTTTACCGCAACCTGATTTACCGCAAAGTAAAACAAAATCACCCTGATTTACTGTGAAATTTAAGCTGTCAAGGGCTTTGATTTTTCTGTTTGGATAAGTAAAGCTTAAATTTTCGACCTTAAATATTTCCATTTAATCACCTCCTGTATTTCAATTAAAATCGGAAACATACAAAGCATAAGATATGAAATTAATACTGCTATAGAGTAGGGTGAATAATCAAAATCACTTATTTGCGGATAATAATAAAAATTCATTATACCTTTAAAACTGCCGATTAAAATAAAAATAATCAATGATAAAATATATATCATTGCAATTAAATCCCTTTTTGTAAATTTAAAAGGCGAGAAGCTTGTCCTTATCTTTAAACCATAGCCACGGGATTTCATGCTGTCAGCAGTATCTATAGAGTTTTCAAACGCCCTGGTTATCATAATTGAGAGTATATTAAGGGCATTTTTTATACGCAATTTAAAATTCCCCTTTGTCACATCACATCCCATACACTTTTGTGCGTTTATAACATCCTTAACCTCATTTGCAAAGTGCGGTACAAACCTTAATGTCATAGATATTATTAGGGATAAAGATGGGATTATTCTGCCAAACAGATATATGAATTTATCGCTTGTCATTACCTCGTTATAGCAGGTAAAATGGTATATTACAGATGCTATCATAACAGATGCGCAAGCTCCGTAAATAATCGCCTCAAGGGTTAATGGATTACCGCTTGGCAGATACAAAATAATTGTTGCTCCTCTGTGGTTGAAAAGTGCATTTATAAGAGATGTAAACACAATAACAGGCAATATTAATAATAAATTTGCTTTAAGCTGTTTTAAGCCCTTTAGCATTACGGAATACACAAATGCACATACAATAGATATTCCAAGGCAAAAGGGGTTCATAAAAAAGCAACTAAACCCGATTACAAACAAAAAGTATGTAAAATTTACAATAGGG
>JAZSPJ010000221.1:0-32869 GCA_045537365.1 Clostridia bacterium | reverse complement strand
AGTTTATATCATTCTCATTTCCTATTTTAACATTAGGGTCAATATCAAGCTTTGTAAAATTATTTTTTATTATGTCAAGGCAAAAGCTGTGTATTGTACATATATCAGCATTGTTAATCAAAACAAGCTGACGCCTTAAATTATCGCTGTCGCTTACTTCAAGCTCCTTTGTAATTCGGTTCATTATCCTTTCTTTAAGCTCGGATGCCGCCGCATTTGTATATGTCACCACAAGCATACGGTCTGCATCCGTACCGTTATCAGCAGTTATCCTTTTTAAAATTCGTTCAGCCATAACTGCAGTTTTGCCTGAGCCTGCGGCTGCAGTTACAAGAATGTTTCCAACGGGAGCTTCAATTGCCTGTCTTTGTTCAGTTGTCCATTTCATTGTACATCACCTCCCAGGCATCGTCTGCCCTGCCATAGCTTTTAATGTTATTATAATCGTTGCCGGATAATTCAAATCTGCAAATACTGCTATACTCACAATATGCGCACGGTGTTTTATCTCTGTTTTTATAGGGCCGGGCATCAATATTACCGCCAAGCATATCGGTAAGACTGCTTTTAATAAGCTTGGTTACATACTTATCCATTATTTCAAACTGCTCTTTAGTTGCAGTATTAATACGGGATTGTGATTTTTTATCGGTGTTTTCCTTTTTAATAAACTCCTCATCAAGCACAATTCCTTTTAATTTCATAGAAGCCAGTATATCGTTTTGTATATCGCTGTCCGAAACATTTCTCACCTGCTTGCTTATAGGGTCCTGCACCGAAAAATAAAACGCACCCGCAGGCATATAATTCTTATTCGATTTAACAAGTGCGTTCAGATAAACCGCAAGCTGAATGTCTGTTCCGTTTACTATGTCAGATAAGCTGAATGTTTTACTGCCGGTTTTATAATCGACAATTCTTACATAAGAATATTGTCCGTTATTCAGTACATCTGCCCTGTCTATTTTACCCGTAAGCTTTACACATTTGCCGTCGTCAAGGGTAATGTTAATAGTACCTGTCTGCGAATTATCCGAAAACTCTATTTCATAGCCAAGGGGTATAAACTTTGTTTCAATAATCTGATTTCTTATTATTTTAACACATAATTCAAGCTCGTTTTTCATTTTTTCAAAAATAAATTTCTGTCTTTCGCTTAATTTATCGCATTTTAAAGCGTACATTTCAATAAGCTCATTAAGATAATCGCATACCTTTTTTGTTATTTCGTCATCCGTAAGATTTTCATAGGATTTATTTGCTGTTTGCAAAAAACTGCCGATATACTCAAAAACCGAATGTGCCGCTATACCTATATCCAGACTTTGTATTTCATTGGTCTGTGGCTGTTTTAAATCAAGCAGATAGGATAAGAAATACGAATACTTACAAGCATTATACTTCTGTAATCTTGAAACTGTTGTATAAAGACCGTCGCCCATAAGCTTATTTAAGATGTCCGGACTTATAGTTTCATAATGTCTTTTTTTATTTGCAAAAAGCTTTTCAAGCCTTTCAATTTTTTGCGGATACTTTTCTTTATAATATCCGTATACCGAGCTCCATTTATCGTCATTTTCAACATTGCGGTTGCCCGCTTTTAAATCGTTCATAATGCAGGCAAGGTATTCAAAGCTTACATCTGCAATTGTAATTTTATCAATGCCTACGGTATCGGTAAGACTATCGGATATTTCAATATCTTTAAACAGTTTTTTTATTCTGTTTACTGCAAATGCAGGCGAAAGTGTTTTATAGTCGTTATCCGCACCTGAATATGACAAATAGATTTTATTGTTTGCAAGGGTAAACACAGAATAAATCAAAAATTGATTAAAATAGGACTGATTCCGTAAACTCCTTGTATATTCAAAACCGCTGTTTTCTATTATCTGCTTATCCTTTTCTCCCAGAATAACATCGCCTGCCGGTCTTGACGGAAACACTCCGTCGTTCGCACCTATTATAAACAACACATCGCAATACTCTGTTTTTGTGCGGGCAATATCACCTATTATAATCTCATCAAGCGCCGTTGGTATTAAACCTATTGTTTGCTGATTAAGGGCGCAAAGCATATAGTTTTTAAAGCGTTCCGGGCTTACCTTGGTATCACCCAGAAACTCGTAAAGCTCGTCTATTGTTTTAACAAGCACATTATAAATGCTTTCGTATTCTTTGGCTCTTTTAATGCCCTTGGCATCGCCAAAATCTCTTGCGTTATCTGCATAAGCTTCCAGCATTTTATCTATGCCTATTTGTGTTAAATACTTATAAGTTTGCTCGCATACAAAGCGGGCATCGTTTCTGCCTTTTATTTTTTCGTGAAATTCTGCAAGAGGTAATATATACCTCTCTCGCACGCAGCAAAGTACATCGCGTTCTTTTTTGTTTCGGAATTTCTGGTTTAATATAATACTTTCCCATTTTTCATTATCGGTCCAGCCGCGCCTTGTAATATTGGTTTTAAGTGCAAAGTTTTCGCATATCGAGGCATCTTTTGCACTTATTTCGCAAAAGCCCGATTTTAAGAAATTAAAAATACTCTCGTGACTGTACCCTGAAATATAAACATCAAATATATTTAATACAAACTGTATTATATGATGGCTTAATACGGGTATTTTTTCATCTATGAAATACGGTATTTTATATTTATCAAATACCATTTTAAAAATGTGCGAATATGCATTTATATCGGCACATATTATGCCAATATCCTTAAACCTCACACCGCCGTCAGATACAAGGGATATAATCTTTTCTGCTGTATATTCAACCTCAGTATAGGGGTTTTTTGCGCTGAAAAGCTCAATGTTTTCCTGATTGCTTTCAAAAATCTTTGCAGGATACTTAAATAAATTCTGCTCAAGATGCTTTAATGCATCGTTATTATAGTAGCTGGTTTCAAGAAAAACGGGTTTTTCAAAGGTTATTTTATCTTTACGGCACATATCCTTTAATTTTAAATATGTGGTTACAGTTGGCATAAACACATTCATATCGCCATCTGTAACACTATCTAAACAAAGGGTCACATACATATTTTTGCATTGCTTCGCAAGAGCCTTCAGAACATTTTCCTCCTGTGGAATAAATGTTGAAAACTCGTCTAAAATTATGGTTTTATTTTTAAATATATCCTGTGTACCAAGTATTTTTACAAGTATATCCAAAATATCCTCTGCGTCAATATAGTTTTCGTGAAGAATTTGGTCATATAGGCTGTAAATGCTTGAAAGGTCCTGCATTTTAAGCTTAAAAACCTCGTTGTTTTCGGCATGTTCAGAATTTATAAGTGCATTTATATCATCGCAGGTAATAGAATATTTTTTGAAATTGCCTATTTCCTTTAAAACCAAATCAACAAAGCCCGAATAATCGCCCGCATTTTTAAAATACTTAAGCTCGCTGTTTTCAACCGCACGGGCAACAATCAAGCTTCTGCCTACTGTATCTATCTGCTTAAAGCTTTCCTTGGCATAAAGCTCTATACATCTTTGTGCGAGTTTTTTAAAGGACATTATTTCTATCTCGCCGTCAAGTATTTTACCCGTAGCTTCCAAAAGCCTTATTTCGGCAATATGGGTAAACTGTTCGGGTACAATTAAAATAATCTCGTTGCCATCTTTATTAAGTTTTTTTACAAGCTCCATAATATAGCTTGTTTTACCGCAATGTGCCCTGCCGTATATAACCTGTAGCGACATACTATTATCTCCCGTCTTTTTGTAATACCTTAATTATATCACACTTGTTGTACATTAAAAAGTTCAGCTTTAAATATTTTAAGGCTCAAAAAGCAGATTTAATTGTACAACTTATGGTACAGTTAAATCTGCTTTAATATTATCTGTTAAATGCATCCTTCATTTTTTCAAAAAAGGATTTTTGCTGTTTGTAATTGTTTTCTTTAGAGAGCTTTGCAAAAGCCTTTAGTGCATCTTTCTGCTCACTGCTTAAGTTTTTAGGCACTTCAACTACAACACGCAGGTTCATATCGCCCCGCACGCCCGACCTTATGTGAGGTATACCCTTTGACCTTATTTTAAATACTGTTCCCGGCTGTGTACCTTCGGGAATTGTATAGCTCATTTTGCCCAATGTGTATTTTTTGTTTTCGTCAAGAACAGGCACTTCAATTTCTGCGCCCAAAGTTGCCTGAACAAAGGTAATGGGTACATCGCAGTTTACATCTATACCGCTTCTTGTAAAAATACCGTGCCTTTTTATAGATACTGTTACAAGCAAATCGCCTTTAGGTCCGCCGTTTAAGCCCTCGTTGCCCAAGCCCCTGAAGCTTACGGTCTGACCGTGGTCGATACCTTTTGGAATATCTATTTCAACATTTTTAGCCCGTTTTACCAAACCCTTGCCCTTACATTTCGTACAAGGATTTGTAATTTGCACGCCCTTACCACCACAAGCAGAGCAAGTACCTGTATTTACAATCTGACCGAACGGTGTGTTCTGAACATTCCTTATTTCACCTGTACCCTTACAGTTAGGACAGGTTTTCTTATCTGCAGGATTTTTTGCACCTACGCCGTTACATTCGTCGCATTTTTCCACCGCATATATTTTAATAGGTTTTTTTATGCCGAATGCCGCCTCCTCAAAGGTAAGCAATACGCTTTCGTGAATATCACTGCCCTTTTGCGGTCCGTTTCGCCGTCTTGACGAGCCTCCGCCAAATCCGCCTCCGAAAAACGAGCCGAATATGTCGCCCAAGTCCATATCAAAACCGCTGAATCCTCCGCCAAATCCGCCTGCGCCAAAGTTCGGGTCCATACCTGCATGACCGTACTGGTCGTACATCTGTCTTTTCTGACTGTCGCTTAACACCTCATAAGCTTCGGTTGCTTCCTTAAACTTTTCCTCCGCCTCTTTACTGTCAGGATTTCTGTCGGGATGATATTTCATCGCAAGCTTACGATAGGCTTTTTTTATTTCGTCGTCATTTGCGCCCTTGTTTACTCCAAGGACCTCGTAATAATCTCTTTTATCTGCCATAAAACTACAGCCTTTCTGTTATAATTCTATGTATAAAATTCAAAAGAAAGGCGTGGCATACAATTTGTCACGCACTTTCAATTTTAAATTTATATTATTTATTATCGTCGTCTACTACTGTGTAATCGCCGTCAAATGTAGAGCCATCGCCCGATGTGCCCTGTGCACCGTTAAAATCCTGTGCGCCCTGCGGGTTTGCCTGCTGATACATTTTTGTTGAAATTTCGTAGAACTTATTCTGCAAAGCTTCAGTAGCAGTTTTAATTGCCTCTGTATCTGTGCCCTCTAAAGCTTTTTTAACATCGGCAACTTTTGCTTCGATTTCAGCTTTGTCTGCCGCATCTAATTTATCGCCAAGGTCGCCTAAAGATTTTTCGCACTGATATACCAATGAATCTGCGTTATTTCTGACTTCGATTTCCTCTTTTTTCTTTTTATCCTCTTCTGCAAACTTTTCAGCTTCTTTTACAGCTTTTTCAATATCCTCATCCGAAAGATTTGAGCTTGCAGTAATTGTTATATCCTGCTCGTTGCCTGTTGCCATATCCTTTGCAGAAACATGAACTATACCGTTGGCATCTATATCGAATGTAACCTCAATCTGCGGAACACCTCTTGGTGCAGGTGCGATGCCGTTAAGTGAGAAACGGCCGAGGCTCTTGTTATAAGCTGCCATTTCGCGCTCACCCTGAAGTACATTGATTTCAACACTTGTCTGGTTATCTGCTGCAGTTGAGAAAATCTGGCTTTTCTTTGTAGGAATAGTTGTATTTCTTTCTATAAGTTTTGTGCAAACTCCGCCCATTGTTTCAATACCAAGTGAAAGCGGTGTAACATCAAGTAAAAGAAGGTCTTTTACATCGCCCGCTAACACGCCTGCCTGAATTGCAGCGCCTACTGCAACACACTCGTCAGGGTTGATGCCTTTGTGTGGCTCTGAACCGATAAGCTGTTTAACAGCTTCCTGTACAGCAGGTATTCTGGATGAACCGCCAACTAAAAGCACCTTGCTTATTTCTGACGGATTTAAGCCTGCATCGGAAAGTGCTCTTTTTGTAGGCTCCATTGTAGCTGCAACCAAATCAGCTGTAAGCTCGTCAAATTTGCTTCTTGTAAGAGTAATATCAAGGTGTTTAGGACCTGTCTGGTCTGCTGTGATAAACGGAAGGTTGATATTTGATGTGGGCACACCGCTAAGCTCGATTTTAGCTTTCTCGGCAGCCTCTTTAAGTCTTTGCATAGCAACCTTATCTTGGCTTAAATC
This sequence comes from Clostridia bacterium, assembly GCA_045537365.1. Taxonomy (GTDB): domain Bacteria; phylum Bacillota; class Clostridia; order UMGS1810; family UMGS1810; genus UMGS1810. The sequence goes on along the minus strand of JAZSPJ010000221.1, from coordinate 26,592 downwards.
TATACCGTTTTCCTTTTTGAACTCACTTACAAGGTAGTTCATAATCTTTTCGTCAAAATCGTCACCGCCAAGACGGTTGTTACCCGATGTTGCAAGAACCTCAAATACGCCGTCGCCGATTTCGAGTATAGATACATCGAATGTACCGCCGCCGAGGTCGTATACCATTATTTTCTGCTCGTTATCCTTATCCATACCGTAAGCAAGAGCTGCAGCGGTAGGCTCGTTTATAATTCTGAGTACCTCAAGGCCTGCAACCTTACCTGCATCCTTTGTAGCCTGACGCTGTGCATCGCTGAAATATGCAGGAACGGTGATTACTGCCTGTGTAACCGTTTCGCCAAGATAACTTTCTGCATCAGCTTTAAGCTTCTGGAGTATCATTGCCGAAATTTCCTGAGGTGTATATTTTTTGCCGTCTATATCTACCTTTTTGTCTGTACCCATATCCCTTTTTATAGAGATTATTGTTTTATCTGGGTTTGTAATTGCCTGACGTTTTGCAACCTGACCTACAAGTCTTTCGCCGTCCTTTGTAAATGCTACAACCGACGGGGTTGTTCTTGCACCTTCTGCATTTGCAATTACTACAGGCTCTCCGCCCTCCATAACCGCAACACATGAGTTTGTTGTACCTAAGTCGATACCTATAATTTTTGCCATAATTTATTTACCTCCAAAAATATTATTTAAAATCAGTTTGCTACTTTAACCATACTGTAGCGTATAACTTTATCTTTATATTTATAACCCTTCTGAAATTCCTCGGCTATAATGTTGTCGCCGTAATTTTCATCGTCAATATGCATTACCGCATTGTGAAGCTCAGGGTTAAACTCTTCGCCCACAGATTTAATTGCCTCAACACCCATTTTAGAAAAAATTTCCTCAGTCTGGCGCATTACCATTTCTACACCCTTATAGTACTCATTTTCCTTATCGCCGAATGCCAAAAGCGCTCTCTCAAGGTTATCTATTACAGGCAATATCTGCGAAATAATATCGCAGGCACTATCCTTATATAGCTGTTCCTTTTCTTTAACTGTCCTTCTTTTAAAGTTGTCGTACTCGGCAACTGTTCTTAAATACTTATCGTTTAAAGCATCTGTTTCGGCTTGCTTTTTTTCAAGCTGTTCTTTTAATTCGTTAAATTCCTTTGTTTCATTAGTTTCCAAAGCCTCGTTTTCCACAGCCTCGCAAACCTCTGTCTCTTGCTTTTTCTTTGCCACTTAATTTGTCACCTCTTTATTTATTCATCTATCATACCACGAATGCCGTCCCCAAGCAGTTCGTCTGCAGGGAGCATACCGTTTAATGCATTTGTAAGATAATCCAAAGTAGAAATAACCTTTGAATAATCCATTCTTGTAGGACCTATAATTGCAAGCTTACCCTTTAAATTTGTGCCAAGTGTATAGTTTGATACAACAAGGCTTAAGCCGTGTTCTTTAAGTACGGGGTTTTCACTGCCTATTATGACGGATACATCGTCACCGGAATCTGCAATAAGCTTTTTAAGACTTGAATCCTTTTTAACAAATTCAAAAAACCCCTTCGCTTTTTCTATATCGTTAAATTCAGGATAATTAAATATGTTCGATGTTCCTACAAGTTCGATGTTCGGGTCTTTATTCTCATTTGCAATAGCTTTCAAAAAGCCGAATATAGGCTCAAGCAAGCTATCCTCAACAGGAATTGTTTCCATATCATATTCAAGCTTTGCCTCGTCAAGTGTTGCAAGGTCAACACCCATATATTTCGAGTTAAGCAGATTAGAAAGCCTTTCAATAACACCTGCATCGTATTTTTTACCTGTTATTATACTGCTGCTTTTAACATCTCCGCCGTTTGTTACCACAATCATAACAACTGTGCCCGAATCAACACAGATTAATTTTATACTGCTTACCACAACCGAGCTTAATGTTGGCTGTGTAAGCACTGCGGTATAATGTGTAAGCATACTCATAAGCTCCGATATACCGCTCATAGCCTTATTCATTTCCATATACTTACGCTCAAGTGCAAGCTTTATCTGAGTAACCTCGTTAATGCTGAGCTGATATTTATTCATAAGCTCATTTACATAAACCCTGTAACCCAGTGCCGACGGAACTCTGCCTGCAGATGTGTGAGGCTTTTCAAGATAGCCCGACTCCTCTAAAGCCGCCATTTCGTTTCTGACAGTAGCGGAGCTGACGCCGAGATTGTGGCTGTTTAAAACATAGCTTGAACCTACGGGCTCTGCTGTTGTGATGTAATCCTCAACAATAGCCTGAAGTATTTTCTTTTTTCTTTCGCTAAGTTCCATCAGCCAACCCCTCCTTATTCTCTTTCAAATAATTTTAGCACTCGTCATCATTGTCTGCTAACTATATATAAAATAGCACTATTTTTTCACATTGTCAACCACTTTTTGTAAAATCTTTGAAAATACCGCTAAAATTCATAATTTATTAACAACTTTGCCCCTATATCATAAAGTCGCATAATATAGAATTGCTTACATAATATGCCTTGTCAGTTAGCACAATTTTGTGCGGAGTGCTATTAAGTAACCCCAATTTGGTATATTTTTCTATCTGTTCTTTAAATATATCATCTGCATATACACCGAATTTATTATAAAACTCATACTTATTTACGCCCTTTTCGGTAAGCCTTAAGCCAAGTATCATATATTCGCTCATAAGCCCTGCTTTATCCATTTTTTCGCTCTCATCACGCAAAACAGCCGTATCAAAATTAATATATTCATTAAAATCAGCCGTATTTGTATACCTTATGCCGTTTATAAATGACGATGCTCCAAGCCCTGCACCAAAATATTCTCCCTGTGTCCAGTACTTTATATTGTGATTTGACTCAAAGCCCTGTTTTGAAAAATTAGATATTTCATACTGACACAAGCCCTTTGCTTTTAAAGAGCTTTTAACCAAATCGTACATATCTGCAAACAAATCGTCGTCGGTTTCCTTTATTTCACCATTTAAAAGCATTTTATAAAAGGGTGTACCCTCCTCTATTTTAAGTCCGTAACAGGATATATGCTCAGGCTCCAGCTCCGATATTTTGTTTATGCTGTTTTCAAGGGATTTTATATCCTGATAAGGCAACCCGAACATAAGGTCAAGATTTATATTTGAAATACCGCTTTTTCGCAACAGATTATATGTATCAACCGCCTCGCTGAATGTGTGTATTCTGCCAAGCATTTTAAGCTCGTCTTCATTTGCACTTTGAACACCCATACTTATGCGGTTTACTCCGTACTCTTTTAAAAGCTTTACACTATCTTCATTTACAGTAAGGGGATTTGCCTCAACCGTAAATTCCTTTAAAGGCTCAATATTAAAATTTTTGTGTATTCCCCTTAAAACCTTTTCAAAGCCTTTAAGACTTAATGTGGTAGGTGTACCTCCGCCTATATATACTGTATCAATTAAAGAATTATCTGAAATTATTTCAAACTCCCTTACAAGTGCATCGGTATATTTTTCCTCTGATTCTATGCTTTTATACCCAAAGGATGCAAAATCGCAGTAGTTACACTTTTTTGCACAAAAAGGTATGTGTACATATAAACCCTTCATATAAATCATCTCCAAACAAAGGGGCTGTTTAAGAACTTTCGTTTTTAAACAGCCTCCATATTTTTATTGTTCCTCCTCGAACTCCTGTACTATTTCCTCCTCCGACGAGGTAAGCTGTTCAAGCATTTCTTCGTCAATAGGCTGAAGCATATCAGGATTTTCAAGTACATTTGTGCTTGTATATTCGTTTCCGTTATTTCCGTACTGGGTTACACACAGGGTTTCGTATATATTATCAGGCTCGTTTGCAATAAGCAGGGTGTTGGAATTTATATATACTGTCTTTTTCTTTTTGCCGTCAAGCACAACCTTGCTGTGCCGTGTAAAATGGTCGCCCGTAACATACATATATGAGCCTATCTGTCTTGCGGATTTAAGCTCTATTTTGTCTATACCAAAGCCCATATCCCTCGGCTCGTAAGGTACCGCGTTCTCATAAGACTGCATATTTCCGTAGAGCATATCGTATTCTATCATTTCAAGCGCTCGCTGATAATGCTGATTTTCACTGAAATTCTGATGAAGCTTTGTTATAATGCCGTTATTTATACCCGCTCTGCCCAGCACATAAGCCGAAAGCTGATATGTGTACAAATCCTTATTCTCTTTTTCCATATTATAGTTTGACCACATAACATACTCGGTTTTATAAAGGTCGTCTGTGGTAACCATATCGCTTGTCATAGTAAAGTTTGGCAGATGGTCGCCGTACAATACAAGTATAACAGGCTGTCTGTACCTTTTAAGTGCATTAACCAAATCACCTACAAATTTATCGGTCTCGTACATCTGATTAATATAGTACGAAAAGCCTGCCTCAAACTCTGGGTTTTCAATTCCGTTAACAGTAATTCTTTTCTCGTATCCCTCAGGGTAAACCTCAGGGTACTGACCGTGTGGCTGAACGCTTACTGCATAAACAAAATCTCTTTCTGCAGTACTGTTAAGTGCTTTTAAAATTTCCTCTATAAGCACATTGTCCTTTGCCCAGCCAATAGGGTTTTTCTCCACATTTTCCATATACTCAAGCGACTGGAATGTGTCAAATCCCATATTTGGGTAAACCAAATATCTGCTGTAAAAGGAAGCACTGTGATTATGAATTGCGTGGGTTGAATAACCAAGCTGAAGCAAATTATAATTTATTGTTTCGCAGGTTTTATTTTTAAGCACCGTTTTGTACGGAAGCTCGCCTGTACCAAAATAGTCAAGGCTCATGCCTGTTAATATTTCAAACTCAGTATTAACCGTACCAGCACCAAAGGACGGCACAGTTAAAAATCCGCTTGTATAATTCTCTTTCAGCTTTGTAAACTCAGGTATCGGGTTTTCGCTGTATGTGAGGTTTCGCATATAATTTACATCGAAAAACGATTCAAGCTGTACCATTACGATGTTTGGTGTTGTTTCAGGCTCGGCATTGGTTTCGCCTACCATTTTTATTATTTCGTCAACACTCTGGGTTGAATAATCCTTTGGCTCATTTATACCCCTGTCTACCACACTCGACGAAAAGCAATATGCAAAGCCGTAATCGTTATATGCATGAACAAGATTGCCTATTTTACTTGATATTACACCTCTTTGCATAAGGGCATTGCCTGTAAATGTCATAAGTGCAACAGAGCCCAGAACGCATATTACCGCCTTTACAAAATTAACCTTGACCCTTTTGCCCTTAATAACTCTGTATATTAAAAATGCAAGTATACCCACAAACAGTATTATTGCCCCTGCAATCTGCCACCATTTTAAATACTTTGTAAATATTTCAAGCACAGAGCTTAGTATTTCAAAATCTGTTGCCGAAAGCGGTGTTGTGCGATAATTCTGTACTAAGTTGTCTAAAAGTCCAAGCACAAGCCACAGGGTTGATATTACAAAATATATTGCGCCCTGCTTTGGAAAAAAGTTTGCAATACTTAAGGTTGTCATTATAATAAAGCTGTTAAACAAAAACACCTCAGGCGATGCCATAAACATCCGTATTCCTCCCAGAAAGTGACGCCTGCAAAGCGATTCCACAGCCAAATTTATTGCAAATGCAAGCAAAAACAGCACTATGTAGCTGCCGTATTTTCCATAAACAGAAACCGCTTTTTTGCCAAAACGGCTCTCTTTGATTTTAAGTAAAAATTCCATATATTTTTATCCCTCTTTTACGGTATAAATTTTAAATTCCAATATACTAATTTAAATTATAAGTCAAATCAAGCGTAAAGTCAATATTTTTTGTGTCTGGATAGCTCCGATTAAATCTGCTTTTCTTGCATATTATATACAATTTCCTCATATTATTAAACTAATTTTACATATAATATGAAAAATCGCAAAAATATTATTGACTTGTTTTTTTAAAAGTGATATGATAAATTTGCGTAAAATTAAATGTTTTTTTAAGAAAAAAATCAGTTGGAGGTACATGAGTTATGAAAAAATACAACGTTGCGGTAGTAGGAGCTACCGGCATGGTAGGCCGTACTTTTTTAAAAGTACTGGAGGAGATTAATCTACCGGTTGAAAATTATTACCTTATGGCATCAAGCCGTTCGGCAGGCAGCAAAATTGAATTTATGGGAAAGGAGTATGTTATTGAGGAATTAAACGAAAATTCTTTTGATAAGGATATTGACATTGCTCTGTTCTCGGCAGGCGGTTCAACAAGCGAAAAATATGCACCGATTGCTGCATCAAAAGGCGTAGTTGTTATAGATAACTCAAGCGCTTGGAGAATGGACCCTGAAGTTCCGCTGGTAGTGCCGGAGGTTAACGCAAAGGATATTGAATGGAACAAAGGCATAATTGCTAACCCTAACTGTTCTACAATACAGGCAATGGTAGCACTTAAACCGCTTCACGATAAATATAAAATTAAAAGAGTGGTATACTCTACATATCAGGCGGTATCGGGTGCAGGTCTTGCAGGATATCAGGATCTTGAAAACGGACTTAAAGGTGAAGCACCTAAAAAGTTTCCGCACCCAATTGCAGGCAACTGCTTACCACACATTGATGTATTCCTTCCTAATGGCTACACCAAAGAAGAGATGAAAATGGTTAACGAAACACACAAAATTCTTGGCGACGAAACAATCAAGGTTACAGCAACTACTGTTCGTGTACCTGTATTTAACAGCCACAGCGAATCTATAAATGTAGAGTTCTATAACGATTTTGACCTTGATGAGCTTAAGGATGTACTTAAAAATGCACCGGGTATTGTTATTCAGGATGACCCTGAAAACAATGTATATCCGCTTGCAATTAATGCAACAGGCTCAAACGAAACCTTTGTTGGCCGTATCCGCCGTGACGAAAGCGTAGACAGCGGTGTAAACCTCTGGGTTGTTGCAGATAACATCCGTAAAGGTGCGGCTGCAAATGCTGTTCAGATTGCTCAGAAGCTTATTGAGTACTGGGAAAGCAAATAATATTAAAAAATAAATTGCTTAATAGGAGGCAATAAAATTGAAAGGGACTGTATTTAAAGGCTCCGGAGTTGCACTTGTAACACCTATGACCGACAAAGGTGTAAACTATGATAAGCTTGAACAGCTTGTTGAGTTTCACATAAATAACAGTACTGATGCCCTGATAATTTGCGGCACAACGGGAGAAGCCCCAACCCTTGGGGATGAGGAGCATCTTGAAGCAGTAAGATGCGCAGTTGTAAAAGCTAACAAAAGATTGCCTGTTATTGCAGGCACAGGTTCAAACGATATTGCCCATGCATGTATGATGACAAAAAGCGTACAAAAGCTAGGGGCAGATGCTGTGTTGTGCGTAACACCATATTATAATAAAGCAACACAAAAGGGGCTTATAAAAAGCTTTCAGAAAATAGCATCATCTGCTGATTTGCCTGTTATATTATACTCTGTTCCGTCACGAACAGGCGTAAACATTTTGCCCGAAACCGTAAAGGAACTTGCAAAATGCGAAAATATTGTTGCTATTAAAGAAGCCAGCGGAGATATTTCGCAGGTAGCAAAAATAGCACAGCTTTGCGGCGGGGAAATTGATATATATTCAGGTAATGACGACCAGATTATACCTATTATGTCGCTTGGCGGTATAGGTGTAATATCTGTACTTGCAAATGTTGCGCCAAAACAGACTCACGATATGGTTTATGCGTGGCTTAATGGCGATACACAAAAGGCTCTTGATATGCAGCTTAGCGCTATCGAACTTATAAGCGCTCTGTTTTGTGAGGTAAATCCAATCCCCGTTAAAACTGCAATGAACCTTATGGGTATGAATGCGGGCGATTTAAGACTGCCTCTGTGCACTATGAGCGACAAAAACAAAATCCGTCTTGAAACTGCTTTAAAAAACTACGGATTACTATAAAACAAGGAATGATTTTTAATGATTAACATAATTCTTTCAGGTTGTAACGGAAAGATGGGGCAGGTTATTACCCGCCTTGCAAACGAGGATAGCGATATAAACATTGTTTGCGGATGCGATATAAACACCGAAAGCACACAGGGCTATCCTGTTTACGACGATATTAATAAATTTGAGGGAAAAGCCGATGTAATTATCGACTTTTCCCATCCAAACAGCTTTAATAATATTGTTACATACTGTAAAAAAACAAAAACACCCGTACTTATGGCAACCACAGGCTTAAGCCCTGAGCAAATCTCGGCTTTGGACGAGCTCTCGCAAAATGTTGCAGTTTTTCGCTCGGCAAATATGAGTATAGGCATTAATCTGCTTATAAATCTTGTAAAACAGACTGCTGTTCTTTTAGAGGACAAGTTTGATATTGAAATAATAGAAAAGCATCATAACTTAAAAATCGATGCACCAAGCGGTACAGCACTTATGATTGCCGATGAGATAAGCGAAAGTCTTTGCACAAAGCCTGAATATGTGTACGACAGACACTCACAGCGCAAAAAGCGTGATAAAAAAGAAATAGGCTTGCACGCAGTACGAGGCGGTACAATTGTAGGCGAGCACGAGGTGCTTTTTGCCGGTAATAACGAAATGATAGAAATTAAGCATACAGCAACAAGCAAAGAGGTATTTGCAGAGGGCAGCCTGCGCGGTGCAAAGTTCTTGGCTGGCAGATGCCCAGGCATGTACAGTATGAAAGATTTAATCGAGCTTAATTAATGTAATTTTTTGCGTGTATTTTTATGTCATAATTTGACAAAATTTTATGCGTATGATAAAATATTAACAATATAAGAAAGTAGGAAGGGGTAAAAAAATGATCTACAGTTCAGAAGTTGAAAACATGTGCGTAGTTGCAAAAGGTGCAAATCACGGTTGTGCGCCTATTCCTGAGGAGGGTAAATGGGTAAAATCCAAGGAAATTAAAGATGTTTCCGGTCTTACACACGGCATTGGCTGGTGTGCACCTCAGCAGGGAGCTTGCAAGCTCACATTAAATGTTAAAGAGGGCATAATTCAGGAGGCTCTTGTTGAAACAATCGGTTGTTCAGGTATGACACATTCAGCTGCTATGGCATCTGAAATTTTACCTGGCAAAACAATTCTTGAAGCTCTTAACACAGACCTTGTTTGTGATGCTATCAATACAGCTATGAGAGAATTGTTCCTTCAGATTGTATACGGCAGAACACAAACTGCTTTTTCAGAGGGCGGCTTACCAATAGGTGCAGGTCTTGAGGATTTAGGCAAAGGTCTCAGAAGCCAGGTTGGTACAATGTACGGCACGCTCGCAAAAGGCTCAAGATATCTTGAAATGGCAGAGGGCTATGTTACAAAAATCGCTCTCGACAGCAATAACGAAATTATAGGCTACAAGTTTGTTCACCTCGGCAAAATGATGGAAATGGTTGCAAAAGGTATGGATGCAACCGAGGCTATGGAAAAAGCAAGCGGTCAGTACGGCAGAGTAGCAGATGCTGCTAAGCTTATCGACCCAAGACACGAGTAATTAAAGGAGGAAGCAAACAATGGCATTATTTGAAAGTTATGAAAGAAGAATAGACAATATCAACAGAGTTCTTAACGCTAACGGTATTGCATCAATTGAAGAAGCAAAAGCTATCTGCGACGAAAAAGGTGTAGATGCATATAAATTAGTAAAAGAAATTCAGCCAATATGCTTTGAAAACGCAGCTTGGGCTTATGTTGTAGGCGCTGCTCTTGCAATTAAAAGAGGCTGCAAAACTGCTGCAGATGCTGCAGAGGTTATAGGCGAAGGCTTACAGGCTTTTTGTATCGACGGCTCTGTTGCTGACGACAGAAAAGTTGGCTTAGGTCACGGTAACCTCGGCGCAATGCTTTTAAGAGAGGAAACAAAATGCTTCGCATTCCTCGCAGGTCACGAGTCATTTGCTGCTGCTGAAGGTGCAATCGGTATTGCCCGTTCAGCAAACAAAGTAAGAAAAGAGCCTTTAAGAGTAATTTTGAACGGTCTTGGTAAAGATGCAGCACAGATTATTTCAAGAATTAACGGCTTTACTTATGTTGAAACAAAATTCGATTACAGCACAGGTAAGCTTGAAATAGTAAAAGAAATTGCTTATTCTGACGGCGAAAGAGCTAAAGTTAGATGCTACGGCGCTGACGATGTAAGAGAAGGCGTTGCAATTATGCATAAAGAAGATGTTGGTGTATCTATTACAGGTAACTCAACAAACCCAACAAGATTCCAGCATCCTGTTGCAGGTACATATAAAAAAGAATGTATCGAGCAGGGTAAAAAATACTTCTCTGTTGCATCAGGCGGCGGTACAGGCAGAACACTCCACCCTGATAATATGGCTGCAGGCCCTGCTTCTTACGGTATGACAGATACAATGGGCAGAATGCACTCCGATGCACAGTTTGCAGGTTCATCATCTGTTCCCGCCCATGTTGAAATGATGGGACTTATAGGCGCAGGAAACAACCCAATGGTTGGTATGACCGTTGCAGTTGCAGTTGCTATTGAAGAGGCAATGAATAAATAATAAATTATGAAATGCACCGCTTTTTTGGCGGTGCATATTTTTTGTATACCGAAAATTTAAAAGAGTTGATTTTTTAATTATATTTTGATATAATATTTGTAAGACTAAAGGCGAAAGGAGCAAGTATATATGTCAAATACTATTTATACAATGGAAAAAATAAAAGATTTAGTAAAACCTATTGCAAATAAGTATAATGTACAATCAATATACTTGTTTGGTTCTTATGCTCGCGGAGAAGCAGATGAAAACAGCGATTTGGACTTTTTGGTTTTTGGCGGAGAGAGTTTTAAATTAACCAATATTTTTGCACTTGCTGAAGAATTAAGAAATGCATTTCAAAGGCAGGTTGATGTGTTTGAAATCAGCGAAATAAATATTAATAGTGATTTTTATACCACAATTATGAACGAAAGGTTATATGTAGCATGAAATACTCCGACAAGCAACGTATTCAATAAATATTTGAATATGCCGAAAAGCTTTTATCCTATATAAACAAAAACGATATAACAAAAGAAAAACTACTTAATGATTATGCTCTGCAGTGGTTGGTTACTACTCCTCTATATAATATTGGCGAACAAGTATATGCTTTGTCCGATGAGTATAAATCTACCCACAATGACATACCCTGTTCTATGATATCCGGGTTAAGACATAGGTTGGTTCACGATTATGACGGCACTAACTGGAATATAATAACGGCTGTTGTGTTTGATGAATTACCAATACTTTTGAAGCAATTGGAAAGTATTGTTTAGTACCAATAAGCAAATAAAATTTAAAAGGATTTGTGTTATAAACAGCACAAATCCTTTTTTGTTGTATATGAAAAGGCAGAAACAAATTTTTATTTATTTAGTTTCTGCCTTTTATTGCAAGTGTTTTATTCAATATTTATATCAATTCTTTTACTAAATTTAAAACCAATCCCAAGCCTGCTGAAATCAAAATAATATTTATTGACGACAGCTTTTTGTTTTTAAATTTAAGCAAACCAAAATATATGCACGCAATAAATAAAACTATAATTGCGGGTAATAAACTAAAATTAAATTGTGTTATGCTTACATAACCGAGCGATTTTACCAAAAGTACAAAACCTGTTGAGCTTATAAGCGCCACTATTACGGGCTTTACACCTTTTAAAAATGCCTTGAAATATTTATTGTCCGTAAAATTGGTAAGTATAGATGCAACCAGAAGTATTATAATAAACGATGGCAAAACCACGCCAAATGTTGCGATTATGCTACCCAATAATCCGCCCTGCGCCGAGCCTATAAAGGTTGCCATATTTATTGCAATAGGCCCCGGTGTAGATTCGCAAACTCCTATAAAATCGTAAAAACGGGATACATCTATCCAGTTGTGTCTGGTAACTACCTGTTCAATTAGCGGTATCATAGCAAAACCCCCGCCAAAGGTAAACAAGCCTATCTTAAAAAACTCTGCAAAAAGCAACAAATAAATCATTTATTTGCCTCCTTTCTGCCCGATAAAACACCGTAAGCAAAAATACCTGCTATACCGCCTGTTATTATAAACAAAATTGCACTTACACTTACCGAGAGTATTTCAAAGGTAAGCATTGCACAAAAAACAGCTGAAAATGTTATAACAGAAAGTGTGGTTTTATTCATTTTTTTAAACATTTCAAGCCCTGCTTTTAAAATTAAAAAAGCAACAGCGCACTTTATGCCCATAAAAGCATAAGCTACATACTTGTTTGCAATAAACGCATCAAAAAACAAAGATATAATATAAATTATTATAAGCGATGGCAATACAACACCAAGGGTTGCCATTGCCGAACCAAAAACACCGCCCTTTTTGTACCCTACATAGGTTGCCATATTTATTGCAATAGGTCCCGGGGTGGACTCTGAAACTGTTATAACCTGAATAAGCTCATCCTCCGTAAGCCATTTTTTCTGACCCGATACAAATTCCCTTACCTGCGATATCATTGCATAACCGCCGCCAAAGGTAAATAAGCCTATTTTAAAAAATGTTATAAATAATTCCTTTAACATAATATATATTAAAAACCCTTTCTTTATAAATCTCAAACAATAGTATACCATATTTTTCAATATTTTACAAGGTTAATACACTTAAAACAACCGTACTGAATTATTCTATTCCCAGCAACCAGTTAACACTTACATTAAGCACCTTTGCCAAGGCTTTAATCTCGTAATCTGTAACAAATCTTGTGCCAAGCTCAATACGCGAAACACTATCCCGTTCAATAATTACACCCTCAATCTGCAGTTTTGCCGCCAAATCGCTTTGTGTCATTCTATGTTTGCATCTTGCCTCGTGTATTCTGTTTGAGCATATATTCTTTTTTCCATTAAAATCATAAATTTTCATTTTTTCAACCCCTCAATAAGATAAAAATACGCTTTTTTCTTGACAATAACACATTTTTGATATATAATTGTGTTAAAGATAAGAATTATTTAAATTTTACAAGCAAAAATGCAAGCTCTGATTGTAGCGATACAAAAAACAAACCCGCTTTTGCGGGTTTGAACCAAAGAGTACAAAAAACAGCTTTGCCTAAGCAAAGCCACCATTTCTATTCTCTATTCTCTTTTATCTCTTATCTGGAAACGACAATTTTAGAGAAAACCGAAGAGAGAAAAGTGAAAAGATAAGAGTACAAAAAGAAACGACAACTTTCTTTTTAGAAAATTGTCGTTTCTTTTTGGAGCTGGTGAAGGGACTTGAACCCTCGGCCTATTGATTACGAATCAATTGCGCTACCAACTGTGCCACACCAGCGAAATCAACAAAATTATTATACATCAAAAAATATTATATTTCAATCCTTTTTTAAAAAAATAACAAAAAAACATAACTTTCGCCCAAAAAACAAATATACCTCTTGACTGTTTTTAAGTATAGCTATAAAATAAATATGTTGATTATTTAAAAAAACGGAGATTTTTACAATGAATATGACTTTTAAACATGGCTTTAAAGACGGCATACCCATAGCCTTAGGTTATTTTGCAGTATCCTTTGGCTTTGGCGTGCTTGCACTTAAAAACGGGCTTAATATATTTGAGGCAGTTTTTATGAGTATTTCCAATGTTACAAGCGCAGGTCAGCTTGCAGGCTTGTCTGTAATTGCGGCGGGCGGAACTATTTTGGAAATTTTACTTACACAGCTTATTATAAATTTAAGATATGCGCTTATGAGCCTTTCGCTTTCACAAAGAATTGACGGCTCATTAAGCATTTTTAAAAGGATGGTTATAGCATTTGCAAATACCGACGAGGTTTTTGCAGTTGCAATGTCGCACAACCGTGAGCTTACCTTTAAATATATGGTTGGGCTTGAAATACTGCCAATTCTTGGCTGGACTTTGGGCACAGCTATGGGTGCGTGCGTTTGCGGACTGCTTCCTGCATCTATTCAAAGTGCATTAAGTGTTGCTCTTTACGGTATGTTTATAGCCATTGTTATACCCGTTGCAAAGGAACAAAAATCTGTAAGAGTTGTAGCTCTTATTTCTCTTATATTAAGCACTGTGCTTTTTTATACACCAGTGCTCAATAAAATTTCATCGGGTATTGCAATAATAATTTGTACGGTTATAGCGGCAGGCATTGGTGCTTTGCTGTTCCCCATAAAAAACGAAAGCGGTGATAATTAATGGTTTATGTTTACATATTAGCTATGGCGCTTATTACATATTTAATAAGAGCCATCCCACTTACTCTTTTCAGAAAAAAAATAACAAATACATTTGTATGCTCATTTTTATATTATGTGCCTTATGCCTGTCTTACAGCAATGACTTTTCCTGCCATTATATATGCAACCGGAAACCGTATGGGTGCAATTGCGGCGCTTTTTGTTGCAACTGTTGCGGCATTTAACAAAAAAAGCCTTATGACGGTTGCCTGCCTTGCGTGCATTACCGTATTTATATTTGAGTTAATAGTTTAAAAAATAATTTTAAGTAACATAAGTAAGCACAGCCCCGGCATCCCCAGTATACCAAGCACAAGGGCGGTGACGGCATTTATTGCTATATGTATATGTAAAAAAGGCTCTAACAGGTTTATGCATATAAGTACAACAGCACCAATTGCGCTGTTAAGTATAAGCTTTAACACAACCTTCAAGGGCGCAAAAAGTATTTTTGCAACACAAAAAACAATCAGCCCTCCAAGTATATAACCAACTATGGTTGCGGCAAGTGACGAGGTCATATTTATCACATCCTTTGTGATATAATATGTCCTCGTTTTTTGTTTTATGAGCCATTTTTTAATTTTGTATTAATGTTTTGTTCATATTTATATTGTATAATTATAATATAGCTGTATTTTAATAGTCAATTTAACCAAAGAATTATATTACATTTATAGTGTTTTGAGCATTTTTAATAAAACAATGGTTCTTTTTATTGCATTATTCATCAATACAAAGTATAATTAAACTGTATATTTATATTAATAAATGAGGTGTAATATATGAATGTAAGATTTTTTCAACAATTGACCCATCAGATGAAAGAAGTAATGAACAGAGATCTCGGAATTATTACGGACGGTGCTTTTGTTGTAGCTTCAACAGAGGGCTGTATCAGCCGTAATGATTTGGAGTGTGTATTGTCCTTTACCGAAGATAATACAGACACTTTCACATACAACGGCTTTACATATAAGCCGGTAGTTTCAATGGGCAGAGTGTCATATATAATTTTTGTTAAAGGTGACGATGCACTTGCAAGAAACTATGCAGATATTTTGCAGGTTAATTTTGCAGCAGTTAAACAGCTTTATGACGACAAGTATGACAAGCTTAACTTTATAAAAAACTTTTTGCTGGACAATGTGCTTCCGGGCGATGTACTTGCAAAAGCTGCAGAGCTTCATCTTACAATTGATGCAAAAAGGGTTGTATTTTTAATCAAAACTGAAAAAATTACCGATTTTTCTGTTATTGAGCTTGTTGAGAGCATGTTCCCGAATAAGCAGAGCGATTTTGTTGTAAGCATAGATGAAAACGACATTGCGCTTGTAAAAGAGCTTGAAAGCGATGTGTCTTTGAATCAGCTCCAGACTATGGCAAAGGAAATATGCAACACTATAAACAGCGAAATTTTAACAAAGGCATCGGTAGGTATAGGTACTGTTGTGGACAATGTTAAGGAAATTGCACGGTCTTATAAAGAGGCAAGAGTTGCACTTGATGTAGGCAGTGTATTTGACGACGAGAAAAACATTTTAAGCTATGAGGACCTTGGTATTGGCAGACTTATTTACCAGCTCCCCACAACTCTTTGCGAGCTGTTTTTATCAGAGGTATTTAAAAAAGGCTCTATAAACGAGTTAGACCCCGAAATTATTTACACTATTCAAAAATTCTTTGAAAACAACCTTAATGTGTCCGAAACATCAAGACAGCTCTATGTTCACAGAAACACTTTGGTTTACAGACTTGACAAAATACAGAAAATTACAGGACTTGATTTGAGAGAGTTTGACCAGGCACTTATTTTCAAAGTAGCTATGATGGTAAATAAATACTTAAGCTCAAACGGTTCAAAATTTTGAGGTGTAAAAATTGATATTATTTGACAATGTAACAAAAGTATATGACAATGGATACACAGCTATAAAAGATGTATCCTTTCATATAGAAAAAGGCGAATTTGTATTTTTTGTAGGCAGCAGTGCTGCAGGCAAATCTACATTGATAAGGCTTATGATGAAGGAAGCCGATGCCACCGAGGGAAAAATATTAATAAACGGTATAGATGTTGGAAGATTAAAGCACCACGATGTACCGTATTTCAGGCGTACTCTCGGCGTTGTGTTTCAGGATTTCAGGCTTCTGCCCCACAAAACCGCACACGAGAATGTTGCTTATGCTATGGAAATTGTGGGCGCATCATCTAAAGAAATACGCAAAAACGTACCAAATGTACTCAATATGGTAGGGCTTGCCCACAAAGCAAAAATGTACCCAAGCCAGCTCTCCGGCGGTGAACAGCAAAGAGTTGCAATTGCAAGAGCAATTGTAAATAATCCCTCTGTTTTAATTGCGGACGAGCCAACAGGTAATCTTGATGTTGAAACCGCTGCAGAAATTATGCAGATTATAGACGAGATTAACAAAAGAGGTACAACTGTGGTTATGGCAACCCATGCCGAAAAAATTGTTGACCAGATGCAAAAACGAGTTATAGCTATTGATAAAGGTCACATAATACACGATGTTAAAAAAGGTGGATACAACTATGTCGATTAGAAATTTCAGAAGATTTGTATCCGAGGCGGCATCCGGACTCGTAAAAAACGGATTGGTTACAGTTGCATCTTTGTTTGTGGTAACCTCATGTCTGTTTATTTTCGGGGTTTTTATGGCTGTGTCCATGAACATCAGCTATCTCGGTGAGCAAATGCAAAACGAATGTCAGATTCAGGTATATATTACATCCGAGGCAAAATACGGCGGTAAAATCCAAAAAATATCCGATACCATTAAAAAGCTGGATAATGTATCCGGTATAAGCTACGAAGCAGGTGAGGTTACACTCGAAAACTTTAAAAAAGGGCTTGATAAAGACGAGCTTTCAGCTTTTGAGGGCTTACCGGATGATGTTATAAGCGATAGCTTTAAAATTACATTAAAGGATATATCTCATTCCGAGGATATAGTAAAAAAGGTATCGGGCATAGACGGTGTTGAAAGGGTTGAAAACCGTCAGGACCTCATTACAATGGTAAACAACTTAACACAGCTTATTCAGAAGGTATCTATATGGATACTTGTGCTTTTTGCAATTATAAGCTTGTTTATTATATCTAACACCATAAAGCTTTCTGTTCACAACAGAGGCAAGGAAATCAACATAATGAAATATGTTGGTGCAACCGATTCATATATAAGAGGCCCATTTATGATAGAGGGCATTATGACAGGACTGATTTCGGCTATAATAGCATTCTTTATAAGCTGGCTTATGTACAGCTCTGCACTTGGAGCTGTGTCAAATTCGGCATCCTTGAGTGCAATCTTAAAATTACTTGAATTTAAAGATATATACGCATCCTTGATAGTAGCCTATATTCTGCTTGGTGCGGCAATAGGCGCATTCGGAAGCGGTATCTCCATCAGGCGTTACTTAAAGGTATAATTTTAACCGAAAGCAAGCAATCCAAACCTCGATTTTTAGAGGTGAATTTCCGCTTTCGCTTTGTTAAAATACTCGGTAATCCGCCAAGGATTACCTGCGTTTTTGCCTTGCGCAACCAAAAATTCTCACTCTAAAAATTCTATAACCTGAAACAGATGGAATTTTGAGTGGATTTTGGTGCGAAAGATGCGGCAAGGCTGACGCCTTGCAAAGATGACAAACCAAAAGATACCGAAATTACGCTGTTTCAGGCGGGTTCGGGTTACTTACTTTCGATTAAGGAGTGAGATTTTTGAAAAACAAACTGATTATAAGAGTTATTGCCATTATTGCTTTATGTGCATTTCTGGCATTATCGCTTATTACCTCTCTCCCGCTTTATGCCAATGCACAGTCGGCACAGCAGAGACTTGAAAGTGCAGGCAAGCAAAAGCAGGAGCTTCAGGGCAAAATAAATCAGACAAAAGCAGATATAAACAAAAACCTTGCCCAAAAGCAGGTTATAGATAAAGAAATAAGCACTGTTCAGGCAAAAATTGATAAGCTTAACGGCAACATTGAAAAGTCAAATCAAAAAATCGCCGAAAAGCAAGCCGAGCTTCAAATTGCCGAGGAAAACAGCCAAAAGCAGTACGACAGTTACTTAACCCGTGCAAAAATGATGGTTGAACGAGGCTCTGTAACTTATCTTGAAGTGCTTTTAAACGCAGAATCATTTTCGGATTTAATTTCAAGAATTGCAGTTGTAAAGCAAATTGTAAAGTACGACAGCAACCGTCTTGAGGAATTAAAAAAAGCCGAGGAAGAGGTAAAGGCGGTAAAGGCGGAGCTTGAAGCAGAAAAAGCAGAGCTTGTTTCATTAAAAGAAAACGAGGACAAGCAAAGGCAGGCACTTGAAAAGAAACGTGCCGAAAGCCAGAGCATTATAGATTCATTAAAAAGCGACCAGTCTGAATACGAAAAGGCTTTTGCTAAAGCCGAACAAATTCAGGCACAGGCAAGAAGCGAAATCGCAGCGGCAGCAGCGGCGGCAGAAGCAGCCCGTCAAAAAGCGGCGGCTTCAAGCGGTGCTTCCACCTATTCAACACAAAGCGCAGTTGCCGCAAAAGGCAGATTTATGTGGCCTACACCGTCGTGCACAATAATTACATCGCCTTATTATATGCGTGTTCATCCCGTTACAGGCAAATTAAAACAGCATACAGGTCTTGATATTGGTGCATCGCATGGCTCGTCAATCGTTGCGGCAGACAGCGGTACTGTAATCGTTGCAGGCTATAACGCAGGCGGTTACGGTAACTATGTTGTAGTAAGCCACGGCGACGGCTACTCTACCCTTTATGCACACTGCAGTTCTTTAAATGTATCAAAGGGACAGTATGTACAAAAAGGGCAGACAATTGCAAAGGTTGGCTCAACAGGTATGTCAACAGGTCCTCACCTGCATTTTGAAATACTTGTAAACGGTCAGCACACCAACCCTTCGGCATATTTTAACTGATATTTTAATAATATAATACAAAGCAACTTATCTGGAGTTAATGTATAATGAAAAAACGCAGTTGTGTTATTGTGTCGGTACTGGTAACATTTGTTTTAACCTCAATGTTTTTTCTTTCGCCTTGGGGTACTTTTATAAGCAGTGCTATACAGACTGTTACAGGCACAAATAACTTTTATAACAAGAAAAATCAAATAGATTTTTTAATGGAAAAATATTATATAAACGAGTACGATGTATCTGAAATGGAGGATACAGCACTTTATGCTTATGCACTTGCCTCAGGCGACCCATACACCTCATATATAGGCAAAGAGGAATATAAATCGCTTCTCGAAACACTTGAGGGCGATTATAAGGGCATAGGCGTTGAGGTTTATTTAAACGACGGCTTAATTACCGTCATTTCCGCATTTGACGATTCCCCCGCGGCAAAGGCAGGTATTTTGCCGGGAGATGTTATTTTTAAGGTTGACGGAGTTTTGGCAAATTCCGAAAATTATCAGGAATCCATAAACCGCATTAAAGGAGTTTACGCAGAAAAAGACGATACCTCCCTTACGCTTACCGTAAAAAGAGGCGGCGAATTGCTTGATGTTTCGCTTAACCGTGAGGAAATAAAGGCGCAAACCGTAAAATCCCATACCATAGATAACACAAAAACAGGTTATATAAGGATTTCAAATTTTGCAGAAAATACTGTAAATGAATTTGAAGCAAACCTTAACACCCTGTTAAACGACAATGTAAACTCCCTTATAATTGACTTAAGGGATAACCCCGGCGGTATTTTAGAAAGTGTTGTTGGCGTTGCCGATATGCTTTTGCCTGAGGGCGACATTGTTACAATTAAAAACAAAGCGGGCGACAGTATCCCCTATAAATCCGATAAACACGAAACCGACCTGCCGATATGTGTACTTATTAACGGCAACAGTGCAAGCGCATCAGAGGTTCTGGCGGGAGCTTTAAGGGATTATAAAAAAGCTACATTAATAGGCACAAAAACCTTTGGAAAAGGTGTTGTTCAAACAATTATAGATTTTGGCGATGAAACTGCGTTTAAATACACTAATGCGAGGTACTACACCCCATCGGGAGAATGTATAGACCAGATTGGTATAAAACCCGATATAGAGGTAACCTTAAGCGAAAACGCACAGAAAAAACTTGTTTCTACACTTACCTTTAACGAGGACCTTCAGCTTGCCGAGGCACTCAGACAACTACAATAATACAAAAAGGATAATATTATGACTTATGGCATAAGCAGTTTTTCACTGATGAAAAATATGAATATGGCAAATGTTCTTGAAAGAATCCAGCAAACAAACGGTATTTCAAGAGCACAAATTGCCAAGGATACAGGGCTTACGCCTGCAACGGTTACAAACCTTGTATCGGAGCTTTTAAAAGACGGCGTTATAAAAGAGTGTAAAACCGGCGAATCAAACGGCGGGCGCAGACCGATTATTTTAAAAATGAATCCGGGTAAATACGCCATTGCATCCGTCTATATAAGCCCTGATAAAATAGAGTTTATGCTGTTAAATCTTTTAGCCGAGGAAATATATTACAGCTATATAGATTACGGCAAAGCAAACGATATAAATGAATGCATAGAGTTTATTGCAAGCCATTATAACAGTGCAAAAAACAGCTTCAGGCGCAAAATTATAGGTGTTTCAATAGGTATGCACGGCATAGTTGACACAAGCTCAGGCACTTCCGTATTTGCACCTAACCTTGGCTGGCATAATGTAGAGCTTAAAAAAATTCTTGAGAAAAAAATTGATGCTCCTATATTTATAGATAACGATGTAAGACTTATGACACTTGCCGAAGTATGGTTTGGCAAAGCAAAAAATGTTTCCGATATGGTTTACCTGTATATTGGTAAAGGTATAGGAAGTACCATTATTGCAGGCAAAGAGGTTTACGGCGGTTCAAGCTCTGCCGCAGGTGAAATCGGGCATTTTTCAATAGATGCAAACGGGCCTTTGTGCTCCTGCGGAAACAGAGGATGTCTGCAAAGCTTTGCAAATACCACAGCAATTGAACAGTATATAAAAGATGCAATTTTAGCTACAGGCAGTTCAACAGCCCTGACCAGAAACAGCACCCCGGACGAGCTTGTTTCTGCCTATAAAAACGGCGATGAGGCATCACAGCTTGTTTTTGAAAAAGAGGCGTCGTATCTTACAATTGCAATAGGAAATATCATTAATATGTTGAACCCTGAAATGATTGTTATAGATTCAGCAATTAACGGTTTTTCCGAGCTTATAATACCATATATTGAAAAACAACTGCCAAACCGCAGTATGAAATATCAGCGGGAAGCGTGCAGTATAAAACATTCGGCTTTAGGTAAAAAAGCCGTTTTAAAAGGCGGTGCGGCACTGGTGTTCAAACAAGTCTACCGCCAACCCGATATTATTAAAGATGCTAAACGACAAAGGAGGGATTTAAATGAGCAATAAACAACCCGAAAACAATGCCTGCCATATAACATCAATCGGCGGACAAGCCGTTATGGAGGGTGTTATGATGCGAGGCCCTAAAGAAATTGCAACTGCAGTAAGAAAGTCTGACGGCGAAATAATTATAGATAAAAAGCCCGTAAATTCGATTATATCCAAGCATAAATTTTTTAAATTGCCTATAATAAGAGGTGTAGTTTCGTTTATCGAATCTATGGTAACCGGTATAAAATGCCTTATGTTTTCTGCCGAGCAGTTTGATATAGATGACGATGAAGCCTATAAACCGTCAAAATTTGAAAAATGGCTTGAGGATAAATGGGGCGATAAAATAAAAGATATCGCCATATACTTTGCAGTAGTTGTTGCTATATTTTTCAGTGTAGGCTTGTTTTTTGTAATACCGAATATTCTGGTAGGCTTTGTACGTAAGCTTATAAACACAAACATTGTTTTAAATCTTGTTGAGGGTGCAGTAAGGATTACTATATTTTTGGTATACCTTGCACTTGTATCCCGTATGAAGGATATTCAGCGTGTGTTTGAATATCACGGCGCAGAGCACAAAACCATTGCAACTTATGAGGCAGGCGAGGAGCTTACTGTTGAAAATGCGAAAAAATACAGCAGGCTTCACCCAAGATGCGGAACAAGCTTTTTGCTTATAGTAATGGTAGTAAGTATTATATTTTTCTCGTTCCTAAAATGGGAAAATCCTGTTGAGAGAATAGTTTTCAGATTATTGCTTTTACCTGTTGTAGCAGGTGTTTCCTACGAAATAATTAAATTTGCAGGCAGAAGCACATCAAAAGCAGTAAAAACACTTACAATGCCGGGCTTATGGCTTCAAAAGCTTACAACCCGTGAGCCTGATGAAAGCCAGCTAGAGGTAGCTATTACCTCATTAAAGGCAGTTTTAACCGATAATAAAGAGGACGATAAATGGTAAATAACAGCTTAAATACAATGTCAATAAATCAGGCAATTGTATACGGTAATAAAATCATAAACGACAGTTGCGTGCATTCCAATACGGATGCACGCCTGCTTTTAGCTTATGTTTTGGGTTGCGATAAGCTGTACCTTACGGTTAACCGTGATAAACTGTTAACCCACACCCAGCAAAACACTTATGGTGAATATTTAAAACGGCGCGCATCAGGCGAGCCGCTGAGCTATATAACAGGTAAAAAGGAATTTATGTCGCTTGACTTTAAAGTGAACAAAAGTGTACTTATTCCCCGCCCCGAAACAGAGCATTTGGTTGAGCTTGCACTCCAATGGGCAAAGGATAGAGAAAACCCGAAAATTTTAGACCTTTGTACAGGCTCAGGGGCAATTGCCGTATCCCTCGCACATTATTTAAAGGGCGAAGCGCATATTCACGGTGCAGATATAAGCGACGATGCATTAAAGGTTGCCAAAACCAATGCTGACTTAAATAATGCCAATGTCAGGTTTTTTATTGCAGATGCTCTGAGTCTATGCGAAATACCGCAAAAATACGATGCAGTTATTTCAAACCCGCCATATATAGAAACCGATATAATAAACACTTTAGATGCAAATGTAAAAAATTTTGAACCTCATCTTGCCCTTGACGGCGGAAGCGACGGACTTGTTTTTTATAAAAGTATTATTAAAAATGCACGTAAAATTTTAAATACAGGAGGCTTACTTGCACTTGAAATAGGATGCAATCAGGGCGAAAGTGTAAAAAATCTTATGGCAGATGATTTTTGTGGTGTTGAAATAAAAAAAGACCTTGCAGGGCTTGACCGAATTGTTTACGGATATTTAAAAGAGGATTAATTATGAAAAAAATCTTATTATGTTTAATACTTACAGTATGTATGCTGATACCTTACACCTGTATGGCGGAGGACAGCGTACGGGTTCCTGTGCTTATGTATCACAGTATAAGCGAAAGTGTTACCGACAATCCTTACGATGTATCAAAAGATTTGTTTGACAGTCATTTAAAAACACTTACAGAAAACGGCTATACGCCCGTTTTTTTAAGCCAGCTTGCAGATTATGTGGAAAAGGGCACTCCCCTGCCCCAAAAACCTATATGCATAACATTTGACGACGGCTATACTGACAATTACACAATAGCATTTCCCCTGCTTAAAAAATACAATGCCAAAGCAACTATTTTTGTTATCGGCGTATCGGTAGGCAAAAACACATATAAGGATACCACATTCCGGATGTCGCCTCACTTTAACTATAATGAGGCACGCGAAATGGTTAAAAGCGGACTTGTTGATATACAGTCCCACACCTTTGATATGCATCAGTGGGCACCTTATGAGGGTGGCATTGCCCGTGAAAATATTTTAAGGCTTAACGGCGAAACTATTATGGACTATGTACTAAAGCTCCGTCAGGATATAGAAAAAAGCCGTGCAAAAATCGAAGGCGAGCTTGGCAAAAAGCTGTATGCCGTTGCATATCCCAGCGGACGGTATGATAATGTAACAGAGCTAACCCTGCGTAATATGGATATAAAAGTTACCCTTGCAACCACAATGGGTATAAATTATATAAAAAAGGGGGATTTATCCACACTCTACAGGATGAACCGCTATAATATGAACAATAATGTGAGTTGCGATGTGCTTATGAGTATGATAGAAGGATAATTATGAAAACAACAGCGAAAATATTTATAACAGGCATTATTATGATATTTATTTTATCATTTGCCTGTAATGCACAATCAAATAAAACCGACCGTATGCGATGCAATATTTATTTGTCCGAAAAAAGCGAGGATACTTATGCATCGTCTTTTGTGATGCTTATAAACAGAATTTTGGTATTAAAGGGCGAAAATCCGCCATTTGATACAAACATTCAGGATATGCAAAAAGCAATATTCTCCAATTCCGTTTTAAAGGACAGCTTTACATACAAAGGAAATAAAATAAAAAAGTACAGTATTAAGCCAAGTGCAACTATTGTTAAAGATTTACTTAATCAGCACCCTGAGGGCATTGTTCTTGGTGACAGTAAAGACTGTGTGCTTGTAACCTCGTACAACGACGAAACGAAGGAATTTATGTGCTTTGATGCAAATCCCCTTGCTCCGCTGGGTGAAATACCGCTTTCTGAGGCAGGTATAAAATCTCCCGATAAAGCAAGTGCAATTTATTTATACAGCCCTGCAAATTTAAAGGGCGATGTGATTTTCAAAACACCATTAAATGGCGATACCGCAAACATTATATACCACGACGGTGCAACCGCCATTTATGATGTTCAGACAGAAAGCGTGGCAAAATATTTCTATCTTTCCGATGCCGTACCGCAAAGAACAGGTATGCGCTTTGTTGGCTGGTCTGACAATGCAACGGGCAATTTGGTGAGCTATGTTCCGGGCGGTATATATACCCTGTACGGCGATATAAATTTATATGCCGTATACGAGAAGGAGGAAACACAGCACAAAAAACAAACCTATACTGTAAGCTATTACAGCAATGAGGAAGTTATACACACTCAAACGGTTGACGGGGCAGGATTTACAACATTTACCCCGAATATGCCTGTACCGAAAAAAGAGGGCTACAAATTTATGGGCTGGCGTGCAAGCTTTTATGGCGAAAACCTGCTTTACCCTGTTTGCGAGCCGTTTAAAGTATGCTCGGATATGGATTTTTATGCAGTATGGCAAAAAAACGGTACATACAGTATTACATACAGCGCTATTCACGCAACTGATGTACCATACAGACAACTTACCAATAATGAAACCGTAACCGTATCGCCCATCACACCAAAAAAGGGCGGTTATGTGTTTAAGGGCTGGTATACAAGCGACGGAAAGGTGCTAAAGCCAATGCAGGAAATATCGTTAACCGATAACCTGATGCTGTACGCACTTTTTGAAAAAGGCAACCCGAATATATTGCTTTATACCGAAAAAGAAAGCTTTAATTCTCAAGAGCCTGTTGTTTTATCATTTGATAAAGCATCAATAAGCGGTGCAAAATATACCGTAAATATCACAAATCTGACAGATAATACTAAAACACAGCACTTTTGCGACGGCAGATTAGAGGTCACCTTACCTCAAGGTCAGTACACCGCCTATGCTTGTGCCGACTACACTTATGGCTCGCTTGTAAGCAATAAGGTCAACTTCTCCGTATGGAGCGAAAAGGCGGAGGATAAAATTGATGTTTATGCCGATGGCAAAAAAATTGTGTTTGACACCGAACCCTTTGTTCAAAACGGCGTAACCTTAGTACCTTTAAGAGCTATTATAAGCGAGTTTGGCGCACAGCTTTTCTGGAACGAAAAAACCGAAACCGTAACAGCCGTATGCGGAATTAATGTACTGAAATTTACAGTAAACAGCGGTGTTTATTATAAAAACGGCGAGCAAAAAACCGTAGCCGTACCGCCACAGATTAAAGACGGACGGGTCCATGTCCCCTTAAGGGCTTTTGCTGAGGGATTTGATTACAGCGTATACTGGCAGAACGACACTCAAAATATATATATATACTCATCAGATTACGGCTCAATCGTTGAGAATGCTTATTATATTAACGACGGAAGCTTTGACCTTGCAAATAATGATATATGGATTATAAGCCGTGTAAGCGAAAATCCCGAATTATACGAAATACGCTCTTTTTACGACGGCACATATCTTGCTGTTGCAAACAGATGCGTTGAAGATAATGCACAGGTTACCCTGCTTCACGCAGGCGCATATCTTTCGGCATTGTGGATAATAGAAAATCACGCCGACGGATATTATATCAAAAATGCAGAAAATGAAAATCTTTACCTTAACAATTCTACGGGCAATCCCGTACTGAATACAAACAAATATTCGTTTAAAATAATGCCATTGATGCAATTTTAACAAAGTAAAAAAATCTT
>JAZSPJ010000193.1:0-5407 GCA_045537365.1 Clostridia bacterium | reverse complement strand
AAAGAAAAACTTGGGTGGATGAGTCCGGTTGAATATCGGCTCAACACCTTGGCTGCATAAAAATAGCGTAGCAGCCATAAAACTACTACGCTATAAAAAGTCTAACTTTTTGGGGTCACATCAATTTCAACTGTTTTTTATGGTTTTTACTATGTTTTTATATTCATCATAAGTATATAAGCTGTTAATAACATCAATAAGCATATTAGCAGAAATCTTTTGAGGTAATTTCAAATATGCAGTAAGCTTTTTGCGGTTTTCGCTACTGTCTTTAGTACCGCTGAAGCCATCGGAAAACAAATCAGATTTTGTCACCTTTTGATATACTGCTCCCTCCTTTTCATCAGGCAAGGTTGCATTTGCATCCTCAAGTGCCTTTAATATAATAGAAGCATTTATTCCCTCAACTCCCAAAAAGCCCTCCTTGGAGGCTTTAGGTTTCCTTTTTTCCTTACCCTGAATATCGGGAATATATGCGTGCTTAACATTGTTGCTTTTCACAAAATTTTTTATGTAATTTCTTATTTTAAAGCCTGCCGAATCGCTGTCGGTAAAAATAATTATTCCCTGTTTTTCTGCAAGCTGTTTAATAAGACTTTGCTTTGCCTTATCTTTAAATATTAAAAAACCGTCGGTTACAACTATTGTTGCGTCAACAACGGAATCTAATTTGATTTTATCGTAAACTCCCTCAACAATAATTGCCTCTTTTACTTTTAACATAACTTTTTATTTCCTTATATATAATATGTAAGGGACGACCTTGCGGACGCCCCATTTAATTTACAAATTAGTTTCTTAAGCTGTGTATAGGAGCAGGTATTCTTCCGCCTCTCGCAATAAAAGCATCGCTTGAATAATTATTTACATTCATAACAGGACCTGTACCCAACAAACCGCCGAATTCAACAACATCGCCAACCTTTTTACCGGGAGCAGGAATTAACCTTACCGCAGTTGTTTTGTTGTTTATCATACCGATTGCCGCCTCGTCGGCTATAATTGCCGAAATAGTTGATGCAGATGTATCACCTGGTATTACTATCATATCAAGACCAACAGAGCACACACATGTCATAGCCTCAAGCTTATCAAGTGACAAAGCATTCTGTTGTGCCGCTGAAATCATACCTGCATCCTCACTTACAGGTATAAAAGCGCCACTTAAGCCGCCTACATAGGACGATGCAAATACACCGCCTTTTTTTACTGCGTCATTTAAAAGTGCCAATGCGGCAGTTGTTCCGTGTGTTCCGCATTTTTCAAGACCCATTTCTTCTAATATATATGCAACCGAATCTCCAACAGCAGGAGTTGGTGCAAGTGAAAGGTCTACTATTCCAAAAGGAACTCCCAGACGCTTTGATGCCTCTGTTGCAACAAGCTGACCCATACGGGTTACCTTAAAGGCTGTTTTTTTAATAGTTTCGGATACAACACCGAAATCCTTTCCTTTTACCTTTTCAAGAGCGTGCTTTACAACACCCGGACCGCTTACGCCTACATTTATAACACATTCAGGCTCACCAACGCCCAAAAATGCGCCTGCCATAAACGGGTTATCCTCTACGGCATTACAAAATACAACAAGTTTTGCACAGCCAAAACCATCGCTTTTAGCTGTTAAATCGGCTGTTTTTTTGATTATAATGCCCATATCCCTTACAGCATCCATATTTATACCGCTTTTGGTTGTTCCCACATTTACAGAAGAGCAAACAAGCTCGGTTTCCGAAAGTGCTTCAGGAATTGAATTTATAAGAACACGGTCGGAATTTGTAAAACCTTTATGTACCAGTGCTGAAAAACCGCCAATAAAGTTTACACCTACATTTTTTGCGGCTTTATCAAGTATTTTTGCATACTTTACATAACTATCCTCATTGCATGCAGATGCCACAAGCGATATAGGAGTAACAGAAATTCTTTTATTTATAATGGGTATACCAAATTCCGCCTCAATATCCTCGCCTGTTTTTACAAGGTTTTCGGCTCTTTTTGTGATTTTGTCGTAAATCTTATCAAGTGATTTATTAATATCGCTGTCTGCACAGTCAAGTAATGATATACCCATTGTAATTGTTCGTATATCAAGATGCTCATTATCTATCATGTGCAGGGTTTCATTTGCCTCAAATCTGTTTATCATAATTCGTTCTCCAATACTCGGTAATCCTTAAATTCTATGCATAGCTTCAAAAATATCCTCAAGCTGTATTCTTATCTCAACTCCGGTATTTTTTCCGCCAATATCCAAAATTTCAGCCAATTCGGTAAATTCACTCTTACATGCAGAAATATCCACAATCATCATCATTGTAAACATATCCTCAAGTATAGTCTGGGATATATCGAGAATGTTTACATTGTTTTCTGCAAGAATATTTGCAACCGATGATATAATACCTACACGGTCTTTTCCTATAACAGTAATAATTGCTTTTTTCATAGTATCCTCCGTAAATTTGTTTTTATAATATTACTTCAATCTGCTGCGCACAACCTCATAAATCATTAGTGCGCCTGCTACTGATGCATTAAGCGATGTGATTTCGCCAAGCATAGGGATTTTTACAATAAAATCGCATTTTTCTTTTACAAGTCTTGATATTCCAAAGCCCTCGCTGCCTATTACAATAGCAACTGAGCCTGAAAAATCGTGTGTATATATGGTTTTGCCGCCATCCATATCTGCGCCTGTTATCCATATATTCTTTTCCTTAAGCTCATCAATTGTGCGGGCAAGATTACTTACCCTTGCAACCTTTGTAAACTCAACCGCACCTGCACTGGTTTTCGCAACAGTTGCAGTAAGTCCAACGGAGTTCCTTTTTGGAATAATAACTCCGTGCGCACCTGCCGCATTTGCTGTTCTTATAATTGAGCCGAGGTTATGTGGGTCATTTATTTCGTCACATATAATAATAAACGGTTTTTCACCCTTTTGTTCCGCATATTTTAAAATATCGTCAATTGAATAATACTCCCCTGCAGAAGCCAACGCTATAACACCCTGGTGTGATTTGGTTTCGCTCATTGCATCGAGCTTTTGCTTTTCCACACGGGTTATAACTATTTTCTTTGCCTTTGCAAGAGAGATGATTTTGCCTATCGAGCCTTTAAGCTCGCCGTTTTGAATATATAATTTATCTATGCTTCTGTCTGCCTTTAAAGCCTCTAAAACAGGGTTTCTGCCCTCAATTTTATAATTTTCCTCGTTATAGTTATTCATAATAAATCCGTTACCTTTAATTATTTTTCAATTCTTAAGCCCTCGTTATCCGCCTCAAGCATTTCAAGGTGCCATCTTGTATACCTTGTATCTATAAGATTTTGCATATTCTGCTGATACCCGTTTGAATTCTGTGCATTTACAACACTGATTATTGTAGGACCTGCGCCGCTTAAAAACGTAGCAATTGCGCCGTTTTTTCTTGAACTTCTTAAAATTTCATCAGAATTTTTAATAATGCCGAAACGGTATTTTTGATGAAGTCTGTCCTTTGCGCCTATACCAAAAGCTGAAAAATCGCCTTTTGATGCACAGGCTGCAAAATATGAAGCATGAGCCACATTATATACAGCATTTCTGTGAAATACTTTTTTGGGTAATATTCCCCTTGCTCTTTTTGTAGGAAGATAAAAATCGGGTATCATAGCAGCAAAGCGGATAGTATCGGGCACATCGGTTTTGGTATAATAAAGCTTTCCTGTATCCCTTACCGCTACGGTAAAGCCGCCGCAAAATGCCGGGGTTACATTATCGGGGTGACCTTCTATATCGCACGCAAGGTTTAAAAGTTCCTCGCGGTTAAAGGGAGAGCCAATAAGCTCGTTTGCGCCTGCAAGACCTAAAGCAAGGCCGGCAGAGCTACTGCCAAGCCCTCTTGTAACGGGAATACTGCTATTTACATTGATACGAATACCTTTAGGATATTTTCCGGCAAGATTAAATACCCGTTCCATACATTTATATATATAATTATTTTGGTCTGTGGGCAGAAATTTCTTTGAATCATCCAGAATATTAATTTCAAGACCGGACTCAATTTCCTCGAACTCTGCGGTGTTATAAAGCTTCAATGCAATACCCATACAGTCAAATCCCGAACCAAGATTTGCAGTTGAAGCCGGCGCCGTTACCCTTATCATTATAAGCTGTTCCCCCGATTATTTCATTACTTCGATTATTGATAAAACCTTTCCAAACTGCGGTTTATAATTCTTAATTTCTTTAAAGGTTGTCTTTTCTGTAATAATAGCTACCTCACCTGACGGTGTATCACAGGAATCAACAATTTTAAAGCGCTCGTTAACTTCGTTTCTCAAACCATATCTGTTATCGGTTTTCATACGGATATAATACTGTCTTTCATACAAGTCATGGTCAAGCACAAGGTTTTTGTCGCATCTTTCCCAAGGACGGATGTATGGAACATCTTTGTTTTTCTCTACCTCAATAGCATCGGCAACAACAGCGCTTGCTGTAGGAAGCTTACCTGCGCCTCTGCCATAGCTCATTGTATCGTCAGTCATACTGCCTTTTACAACTATTCCGTTATACACATCCTCTATTTTAGAAAGAATATGTGTATCCTTAATAAGCATAGGTGCAACATGTACTTCCATATTGCCGCCATCCTGAATCTTGCACTCGCCGAGCAATCTTATACAATATCCCATACTCTGTGCAAACTCGGTGTCCTGCTTTGTAATATTTCTTATACCCTCAGTATATACATTTTTAAAGTCAACACTTTTACCTGAAATAACCGATGAAAGAATACATATTTTTTTGCAGGTATCGTGACCGTCAACATCGGCAGTAGGATCTTTTTCAGCATAACCTTTTTCCTGAGCGCCTTTAAGTGCCTCATCGTAGCTTTCGCCTTTTTTAAACATCTGTGTAAGTATATAGTTTGTAGTGCCGTTAAGTATACCGCTTATTTCCGATATTTCATTGCACGAGAAGCAATGGAAAAGCTGTCTTATAATAGGTATGCCGCCGCCAACACTTGCCTCAAACATATATTTTACGCCTTTTTCAACTGCCTTGTCGATAAGTTCATTACCGTATGTAGCAACAAGCTCTTTGTTTGATGTAATTACATTTTTGCCTGCCTCAAGCGCTCTCATACTAAAATCATAAGCCGGGTTAAGACCGCCTATTGTTTCGATAACAATATCTATTTCGGGATCATTTAAGATTGTATCAAAATCCTTTACAAACAAATGTGCATCAGGTCTGTCTGAAAAATCCCTTATATCAAGAATATATTTTACCTCTAAATTACTTCCGGTATTTTTAGAAATAACATTTTTATTGTCTGATAAAATTTCGTATGTTCCGGAACCAACTGTTCCAAAACCAAGAATTGCAACTTTCATAAGTCGGAGGCCAAGCGGT
>JAZSPJ010000027.1:0-1603 GCA_045537365.1 Clostridia bacterium | reverse complement strand
TGTGAGCCAGGAGTTGGTGCCCATTGTTGTCTTCCTAAGACCGCTTGGCCTCCGACTTACCGTTTAAGTTTAAAATTTTCATAAGCCCCGAAAGTGCATTGTTTATAAAGCCCGCATCCCTTGCAAGCTTTAATTCATATTCTGCAAGCTCTTTTTTTGCATTCATTTCCACCATTTTTACAAGCTTGTAATTATCACCGATTTTTGGTGTTTTTATGTGTACCGCTTTGCCTGAAAGTGATTTTAAATATACCTCCGTTGCATCAGCATCGTCAATTTCATACTGTATAAAAATCTCATCCGGTATAAAGCTTGCATCACGGTAGTACTGTATAATAAAATCAGAAACTATTACACTATCGTCAATATCATCCGTATCGGCTATATGATAATGCTCTTTGCCTATCATACTTCCGCCTCGTATAAAAAATACTTCTACGCAGGTTTTGTTATTGGCAGAGTGCTTTGCTATAACGTCAATGTTTTTACCGTCCGGCGATACTATTTTTTGCTTTTTGCTTATATTCTCAATAGCTTTAAGTCTGTCACGGCAAAGTGCCGCTTTTTCAAAATCAAGATTTTCACTGGCATGTAGCATTTGCTGTGTAAGCTGTCTTTTAAAGCTGTCGTAATTTCCGCTTAAAAAGCTTATAACATTGTCAATAATCACGCGGTACTGCTTTTTATCCACAAGCTTTGCGCAAATTCCTGAACATTTTCCTATATGATAATACAGGCAGGGACGGGATTTTTTAAAATCTCCCGAAAAAGGCTTTGTACAGCTTCGTATCATAAAAAGCTCTTTTATAAGCTCAATAAGCTCGTATATGGTTTGCGAGCTTAAGTACGGTCCAAAATACTTCGCACCGTCATTTAATACTTTTCTTGTTATAAATACTCTTGGGTAATCCTCGTTTACTGTTATTTTTAAAAAGGGATAGGTCTTGTCATCCTTTAAAAGTATATTGTATTTTGGCATATACTTTTTTATAAGATTGTTTTCAAGCACAAAGGCTTCAAACTCGTTGTCGCTCAAAATATATTCAAAAGAGGCAATGTTGTTAACCATTGCCTGTACTTTCGGAGGATGATTGTTGTTTTTAAAATACTGCCTTACACGGTTTTTAAGTATTTTAGCTTTGCCAACATAAATAACCTCGCCATCTTTATTTTTCATTATATACACACCGCTTTTTTCAGGCAATGTGCGTATTTTTTCCTCTAAATCAAACAAATTAAAACCCCCGTTTAAATGAGTTTATATATTTTCAATTTGCCAGTCAATAGGTGTATCCGAGTTTGATACTAAAAATTCGTTTGCAAGTTTAAAGTGATTACAGCCAAAAAATCCTCTTGATGCCGAAAGCGGGCTTGGATGCACGCTTGTAAGTACGAGGTGACGGCTCTGGTCGATAAACCAGCTTTTAGATTTTGCGTTGTTGCCCCACAGCATAAAAACAATTGGCTTTTGGCGGTTGTTAAGTGCTTTTATAATAAAGTCTGTTAAAAGCTCCCATCCCTTACCGCTGTGGGAGTTTGCCATATCTTTTCTTACTGTAAGCGCTGTGTTGAGAAGCAGTACACCAAGTCGGAGGCCAAGCGG
>JAZSPJ010000127.1:0-4609 GCA_045537365.1 Clostridia bacterium | reverse complement strand
ACTCTGGTATTGTTCGGAATTTGCGGACCTTTTAAAAGCTCCTTTAACAATACAACCTCTTGCTTTTCACCGTTATTTATTACAACCGCTCTGTTTTCCTCAACTAAAGTGTTTTGCTTTGCATTGGCAAAATAAAGTGTTATTTCGGTAGTGTTTTCGCTTGTTTTTGCCTTCCTGCATCCTGTAAGCGGTGCTATAAAAAGCAATAATATAAGTGTATAAGCTAATAATCGTTTCATTCGTCAATCACTCCTTCACTTAAATCACTGTTATTTTCGTTACCGTCTACCTTAAAATCTGCAAGAAGCGGTAATTTAATGGTAAATGTACTGCCGATATTAGGCTCGCTTGTTACTATTATGTCACCGCCGTGAATTTTTATTGCTGAAAGTGCTATGGAAAGACCTAGTCCTGTTCCGCCTGTTTCACGGCTTCTTGCTTTATCTACTCTGTAAAAACGGTTAAATATTTTAGATATATTATCCTCGGATATACCGACGCCGTTATCCTTAACTGTTATAATAACATCGGTTAAATCGTGGGTAAGCTCAACCTTTACCTCGCCAAATTCCTTTGAATATTTAATTGCATTATCAACAATATTATAAATGCCCTGCCAAAGTGTATCCTTATGGGCTTTAATATAAATATCCTGCTTTGCAATAAATTTTAAAGATATTTCGTCCCTCTGTGCAATCGGCATAAGACTTTTTTCTATACCGTTTAATATATCACATACAGAAACAAGCTCCATATTCTTTTCAACCTTTTCGGAATTTGTATCCATTTTTGTAATATACAAAAGCTTGGTTACAATACGGTTTAAACGGTCAATCTCGTTATTCATATCGCACAAAAACTCACGGACAAGCTCCGCATCAATGTCGGGTGTCTGTATAATTGAGTCTGCCATTAATTTAATTGAGCTAAGCGGTGTTTTCAGCTCGTGTGATGCATTAGATACAAACTCTGCTCTTTGTTGCTCTAGGTTTTGCACCTTTTCGCTCATAGTATTAAATGCCTCGCCGAGACGGGCAATTTCATCATAACCTTTTATCTCCAACTGTTCGTCTAAAATACCGTCGGAGGACATTGACACAATTTTATCGGTAAATTCAACTATTCGCTTTGTCATAAGTGCAGATACCAAAAATATTATAAGACCTACTAAAAGTGTTATAACTATACCCATAAGTAAGAGGTCGCCGTATATTGCACTTGTAAAGTTATTAACATTGTCGGCTGTATAAATAATATTAACAGCTCCTAATATACTGTTATTCTCAAGTATAGGCACTGAAATATCCAATACAGTAACATCATTTGAATTTTTATATGTTTCAAAGCCGTTTTCTCCGCCAAGGGACGATATAACACTTTGCTTTATCTGTGCCTTACCCAAAAGGCTTCGTGTGTCTAAATTATCATAAACTACAACCGAGTCCTTATTTACAACAAGAACACGCATCTGCGGTATAATGTTAAGGCTTTTAATAAATTCATCAAAATCACCAGATGCATCCTCATTTAAAGCATCCATATAATCGGTTGCAAAGCTTGCAACAATGTTCGCCATTGCAGTTGAGCTTATTTTTTCCTCGTTATACATATATGTACGCATACTGCCGAGCATATAATAACTGAACAGTACAAGGGTTAATACTATAACCAAAAAATACGTAGGCACGAGCTTAAATGTAATTTTATCGGTCTTTTTTAAAATTCTTGTAAAAAAAGTTTTTATTTTAATCATTTTTAAAGTAGTAACCTGCTCTCCATTTAGTTAAAATATATTTCGGCTCGGCGCTGTTTTGTTCTATCTTTTCACGCAGCCTTCTTATATGAACATCAACTGTTCTTATATCGTCGGGGCTGTTAAATCCCCATACAAGGTCAAGTAATTTTTCTCGGCTGTACACCTTGCCGGGGTTACAAACCAATAAGTCCATTACATCAAATTCCTTGCTGGTTAAGTCTACACACTTTCCGTCAATTGTAATAGTGCGCATATTATAATCAAGTTCAACATTGCCAACATTGATTTTTGACCTGTCTCCCTCCGGTGCAACCGGCGCAATACGCCTCATAATAGCTTTTACTCTTGCCTTAAGCTCAAGTATATTAAACGGCTTTGTTATGTAGTCGTCAGCACCGTATTCAAGACCCATAATTTTATCCATATCCTCAATTTTTGCAGTTACCATAATTATAGGTATGTTGGAAAATTCCCTCACCTTCTGGCATACGGTAAGTCCGTCAATTTTAGGAAGCATAAGGTCAAGTATAATTATATCAAGGTTTTTATCCCTTGCAAGCTTTAATGCCTCCTCGCCGTCGTAGGCTGTTACAACCTCCCAGCCGTCCCGTTCAAAGTTGAATTTCATACCCTTAACAAGTAATTTTTCATCGTCAACAATTAATATTTTCATTTTAATACTAACCTCACAAAAGTTTAATTATTCAAGAAAATCCTTAAGTTTACGGCTTCTGCTTGGGTGGCGGAGCTTTCTGAGTGCCTTTGCCTCTATCTGACGGATACGCTCACGGGTTACATTAAACTCTTTGCCAACCTCTTCGAGTGTACGTGCTCTGCCGTCGTCAAGACCGAAACGGAGTTTAAGCACCTTCGATTCTCTGTCGGTAAGTGTTGAAAGTACATCAATAAGCTGTTCCTTTAAAAGCATAAATGCCGCCATATCAGCAGGTGCAGGAGCATCGCTGTCAGGTATAAAGTCACCTAAAATGCTGTCCTCCTCCTCGCCTATCGGTGTCTCAAGCGATACAGGCTCCTGTGCTATTTTCATAATCTCACGAACCTTTTCCTCGCTCATATTCATTTCTTTTGCAATCTCATCTACATGAGGCTCTCTGCCCAGGTTTTGCAAAAGCTGACGGGATACACGGATAAGTCTGTTAATAGTTTCCACCATGTGTACAGGAATACGGATAGTTCTTGCCTGGTCGGCTATAGACCTTGTAATAGCCTGTCTTATCCACCAGGTTGCATAGGTACTGAATTTATATCCCTTTGTATAATCGAACTTTTCAACAGCCTTAATAAGACCTAAGTTGCCTTCCTGAATAAGGTCTAAAAACAGCATACCTCTGCCTACATATCTTTTTGCAATACTTACAACAAGTCTTAAGTTAGCCTCGCTTAAGCGCTTTTTAGCTCTTTCATCGCCTGCGTGCATACGCTCTGCAAGCTCAAGCTCCTCATTTGCAGACAAAAGCGGTACTTTACCAATTTCCTTTAAGTACATTCTTACAGGGTCGTCGAGACCTATACCCTCAGGAACAGTAATATCAATTTCTTCCTCGTTAGCCTGTATATCGTCTAGCTCCGATTCAAAATTTTCTACTATTTCAACACCTGCACTGTCAAGGCGCTCGTATATGTTTTCAAGCTCCTTTATATCAATTTCAACATCTGCAAGGGCATCGTTAATTTCACGGTACGAAAGCACACCTTTCTTTTTACCGAGCTCCTCAATTTCCAACACTATTTGAGATATATCCTTTTTGTTTTTCTGTACATTCTGATTTTCCAAAACTTTTTTCTCCTCTCCCACTGCTTTTCATAAGTAATTTTATGATTTATTGCTTTAAAAGACTGTTTATGGTGTTTAAATCACCGCCGTCTTTAATACATTCAGTTATTTTTATTTTGCGTTTTAAATTATTTATCACCTTTACATAATCCGTAAAAGCTCTTTCGGGATTATCACATTTATTGTCAAGACTTATAATGCCGGCAACTTCAGAGTGAGCCTCCTCGCCTGAAAAATGTGCAAGTAATTTACCGGGGTTTACCTCACCGTCGGTTGAATAAAGCTCTGCGACATATTCAAGCACCGGCATAAGCGATGTATTCTCTTTAAATATAGGCAAAATCTCGTCTTTATGCTTATTATACACTTGTTTGTTAAATATTATTAGTGCAAGCAGCAGCTCATAGGTGTTATTGAGCACTGCACTGTCGTTCTTTCGTACATTTTTAAGCTGCAGTATAACAGGGTCCTCTACCGTATCCTTCACATTTTTGGATTTCAATATACCAAGCTGTGCGTAAATTGCATTGGGATTGACTTCGGTGCTTCTTGACAGCATATTTACATATACATCCTGCTCGACGGAATTTTTAATAAGCTTTAAATACTCTACCACTTTGGATATATATGTAATCTTGTCCTGAGGATTTTTAATATTTAAATCCTCTTTAAAATAATCCATTAAATAAACCATATCTGTTTTTCTGTTTTTAATTAAATTGTCAAACCGTACCTTGCCGTAGGCTTTTATATATTCGTCAGGGTCTTTTTTGTCGCCCATATTTATTAGGGATATTTTAATATCGTAATCCCTTAAAATGCCTATCGCCTTGTTGCGTGCAATACATCCGGCATTATCTGAATCGTAGCATATAATAATTTCGCCGAACATTTTTGAAAGCATTGATGCCTGACCCGATGTAAGCGCTGTACCAAGTGTTGCAACCGCATTTAAATATCTGCTTTTCTGAACTGCAATTACATCCATATAGCCCTCACACAAAAGCACAGTATCTGTTTTTGCATTTTTAGCATTATTTAAACCATAAAGGTTTCGG
>JAZSPJ010000036.1:0-12312 GCA_045537365.1 Clostridia bacterium | reverse complement strand
AAACAAGAAAGGCAGGCTTTGCTTTGGCACTTTCTCTTTTAATCAGCTTTATAGCCTGCAATTTGATTTTAAAAAATGTAATACAAAGGGTGCGCCCTTTTGATATTAAGGAAATAGAGCTTATAATTTCAAAGCCACACGATTTTTCGTTTCCATCGGGCCATAGCTGGCACTCCTTTGCAAGTGCTGCGGTTTTGAGTGCATATTACAAAAGGCACAGAATATGGCTTTATTTGGTTGCTTTTTTAATTGCATTTTCAAGGCTTTACCTTTATGTGCATTATCCAACCGATGTAATTTTTGGTTGCATATTTGGTGTATTTAGCGGTAAGCTTGCAGTAAAATTAATAAATCATAAAAGTGAATAATTTTTGCGTGTAAAAAAGACTATAAAAACATAGTCTTTTTTTATTGACAAAATTTGTATTATTTGTTATCATATATAATGACGGAATTTGCGGAATATTTATAATGGAAAGGATGATTTATATGAATTTTTTTGATGTACTAACCCTTATTGGAGGACTTTGCTTATTTTTATTCGGTATGAGCGTTATGGGCGATTCATTGGAGCGCCGTGCAGGCGACAAGTTAAGCGCCATAATCGGCAAGCTTACAACAAATAAACTGGCAGGCTTTTTAACAGGTCTTGGTGTAACTGCAATTATACAGAGCTCATCTGCTACTACTGTTATGGCTGTTGGTTTTGTTAATTCCGGTCTTATGACTTTAAAGCAGTCTATTGGTGTAATTATGGGTGCTAATATTGGTACAACTGTTACTGCATGGATTTTGAGCCTTGGCGGTATTGAAAGCAGCAATTTTGTTGTTCAGTTATTTAAACCGGCATCATTCACACCTGTTCTGGCACTTATAGGTATTGCTCTTTATATGTTTGGAAAAACAAATAAGAAAAAAGATACAGGTACTATCTTTTTGGGCTTTGCAGTTTTAATGTTTGGTATGGATATTATGTCGGGCGCAGTTGCGGGACTTCGTGATGTACCCGAATTCAGAGAGTTGTTTATTGCATTTAAAAATCCGGTTTTAGGTGTTATTGCAGGCGCAGTGCTTACAGCAATTATTCAATCCAGCTCTGCATCGGTGGGTATATTGCAGGCGCTTACAGTAACCGGTCAAATAACATACGGCGCGGTATTTCCAATTATTATGGGACAGAATATAGGTACTTGTATTACGGCAATTTTGTCATCCTTTGGCACAAACCGAAATGCAAAGAGAGTTGCACTTGCACATCTTTCGTTTAATGTAATTGGTACGGTAGTTCTGCTTATTGTATTGTATATAGTTAAAGCCTTAATTGCACCCCCTATATTTGATGTAAGTGCAAATCATTTTGGTATAGCAGTAGCGCACTCGGTATTTAATGTTATATGTACGGCAATTTTACTTCCAATGTCAGGCATTCTGGAAAAGCTTGTTTGTGCACTTGTTCCTGATGCTCATACACAGGAAAAAGAAACCGAGCTTGACGAAAGACTTCTTGCAACACCGGCAGTTGCGCTTGATGCCTGCCGTAAGTATTCCTTTGAAATGGCAAATTGCTCGGTTGATGCTTTCAAAAACAGTATAAAAATGCTGTTTGAATACAAATCAGGCATTGCAGAAGAAATACGCTATAAAGAGGAGCGAACCGACCATTTAGAGGATGTTATAGGTAACTATCTTGTAAAATTATCGTCACACCATACTAATGAGGACGAAAGCGCAGAGGCGGCAAGATTATTGCGCATCATAGGCGATTTTGAAAGAATTTCAGACCACGCTGTAAATATTCTTGAATCTGCCGAGGAACTTAAAAATAAAGAAATTAAGTTAACAGATGCGGCAAATAAAGAACTTACTGTTTTAACCGGTGCAGTAGATGAAATTACTTCGCTTGCACTTGGTGCATTTATAAATAGCGATACACAGGCTGCATTTGATATCGAACCTCTTGAGGAAATTATAGATGAGCTTAAAGAAAAATTAAGGCTTCAGCATATTTTAAGAGTACAGCAGGGAGAATGTGGTATAGAGGCAGGCTTTGTGTGGTCTGATTTGCTCACAAATCTTGAAAGAACTGCAGACCATTGCTCAAATATTGCAGGCTGTATTAACGAAACGGCTCACCACAATCTTAATGTGCATGAGGGTGTGCGTGTTATCAAATACGAAAGCAAGGAGTTTAAAGAAAAATATTCATTTTATTCAGATAAATATTCTGTTTAATCAGCACATTAACAACGGGGAGGATTTTAAATGAGAAAAACAAAGGTAATATGCACGGTTGGCCCTGCGTGTGAGGATGAGGAAATACTTACCAGAATGTGCTTGGAGGGTATGAATGTAGCAAGGCTTAATTTTTCCCACGGCACACACGAGGAGCATCAGATTAAATTTGATTTAATTAAAAAAGTAAGAGAAAAGCTAAATCTGCCTATTTCGATAATGCTTGATACCAAAGGCCCTGAATACAGAATAAAGACCTTTGAAAGCAAAAAAGTTTTACTCAAAGACGGCGATACCTTTATTTTTACAACGGATGATATAGTAGGTACAAATGAAAAAGTATCGGTTAATTATGACCATCTTATTGACGATTTGAAAGTAGGGGATATAATAACAGTAAATAACGGTCTGGTTGTTTTTAAAGTTGAGCAAATAATAAAAAATGATGCTGTATGCAAGGTGATTGTTGGCGGTGAACTTTCGGACAGAAAAAGTATGCATTTCCCCGGCATTGTTATGAAGCACGCTTTTTTAAGCGAACAGGATAAAGAGGATTTGCTGTTTGGTATAAAAAATGATGTTGATTTTATTGCGGCATCATTTGTATCACGCAAACAGGATGTAGAGGATATACGAAAATTTCTTGACCAAAACGGTGGAAAAAACATTGATATTATAGCGAAAATAGAAAACCGTTCAGGTGTGGATAATATTGAACAAATATGTGAGCTTGCCGACGGCATAATGATTGCACGAGGTGACCTGGGAGTTGAGATACCATTTATAGAAGTGCCTGCAATTCAAAAGTATTTAATAAACAGATGCCGTATGCTTGGTATAAGAGTTATAACAGCAACCGAAATGCTTGAAAGTATGATACATAATCCAAGACCAACCAGAGCCGAGCTTTCGGATGTGGCAAACGCTGTATATGACGGTAGTTCTGCGATTATGCTTTCGGGCGAAACTGCATCGGGTAAATATCCTGCTCTTGCTGTAAAAAATATGGTTGAAATTGCAGAATTTACAGAAAAAAATATTAATTATACCCGCCGTTTTAAGTCTGCAGAATTTAAAATAAAAAACAATCTGGATGCTTTATCCCACTCGGCTTGTTCAATGGCTATTGATTTAGATGCAAAATGTATTGTTGTAAATTCCATAAGCGGGCGAACTGCAAGAATGGTAAGCCGTTTCAGATGCCCTGTTGATATACTTGGCACAACAACATCAAAAAAAGTATGGCGTAAGCTTAATTTGAGTTGGGGTGTAACACCTGTATTATGTGAGGAATTTTCATCAGTAGAGGTAATGTTTTACAGTTCGCTTAAACAGGCAAAGGAAGTATTTGGATTAAATAAAGGCGATAATGTTGTTCTTACAGGCGGTCAGATAAACGGAAAATCCGGCAACACAAACATTATTAAAATTGAGCAGATATATTAATAATAGTGTTGAAATTCACACATAAATATGATAAAATATATCTTAGGAACGGAGGTATAATAAAATGATAATTACAAATGATATTAAATACATCGGCGTGAACGACCGTGATATAGACTTGTTTGAAGGCCAGTATATTGTACCTAACGGCATGGCATATAATTCATATTTGATAGTAGACGAAAAGATTGCTGTAATGGATACTGTTGATGCAAACTTTTGTGATGAATGGTTTGAAAATTTAGATAATGCACTTTCAGGCAGATGCCCTGATTATTTAATAGTTCATCACATGGAGCCTGACCATTCGGCGAATATTTTGAATTTTACAAAAAAATATCCCGATGCAAAAATTGTTGCAACATCAAAAGCCTTTGCTATGATGAAAAACTTCTTCGGTACAGATTTT
Organism: Clostridia bacterium; assembly: GCA_045537365.1. Classification (GTDB taxonomy): domain Bacteria; phylum Bacillota; class Clostridia; order UMGS1810; family UMGS1810; genus UMGS1810. The sequence continues at coordinate 8,225 of JAZSPJ010000036.1, read as the reverse complement.
GCCGGAAAACAAATTGTAGTAGGCGATGGCGATACTCTTTCGCTTGGCAAACATAACATCAACTTTTATACAGCACCAATGGTACACTGGCCTGAGGTAATGGTAAGCTACGACAGTAGGGATAAGGTTTTGTTTTCTGCAGATGCATTTGGTAAATTTGGCGCAACCGATGCCGATGAGGATTGGGCATGTGAGGCAAGAAGGTATTATATAGGTATAGTCGGCAAATACGGTGCACAGGTGCAGGCGTTATTTAAAAAGGCTGAAAATCTTGAAATTGATATTATATGCCCGTTGCACGGCCCTGTACTTTCAGAAAACCTTGAGTATTATTTGAATTTGTACAAGATTTGGGCTTCTTATGAGCCTGAAACAGACGGAATTTTAATCGCATATACATCGGTTTACGGCAATACAAAAAAAGCGGTATTAAAGTTATGCGACAAGTTAAAAGAAAGAAGCGGTTTAAAGGTTTCGGCAGTAGACCTTGCAAGGTGCGATATGGCAGAGGCGGTTGAGGATGCATTCAGGTACAGTAAGCTTGTGCTTGCAACCACCACTTATAATGCAGATATTTTTCCTTTTATGCGTGAGTTTATAAACCATCTTACAGAAAGAAATTATCAAAAACGCACAGTTGCATTTATAGAAAACGGCAGTTGGGCACCAATGGCAACAAAGGTAATGAAATCTATGCTTGAAAAAAGCAAAGACCTTAACTATGTGGAAACAGAGGTTAAAATCCTATCAGCATTAAATGATGAAAGTGAAAAACAGCTCGATAATCTTACAGATGAGTTGTGCAAATAAAAAGGAGGAATTTTATTATGAAAAAATATGTATGCGATGCTTGCGGTTGGGTATATGACGAAGAAGCGGGTGCACCTGATATGGGTATAGCTCCGGGCACAAAATTTGAGGATTTACCCGAGGATTTTGAATGTCCTCTTTGCGGTGTAGGCAAAGATATGTTCTCGGAAGAATAATATTAAAAGGTGCTGTAATTTTTTGTTACAGCACCTTTAATACAATAGGGGTGATATTATTATGCAATTAGTATTACTAACGGCATTGGGCGTTGGCGGCGCAACTGTAATTGGAGCGCTTATTGGATTTATTTTTAAAAATTTGTCTCACAGATTTTCGGATATTATACTATCGTTTGCTGCGGGAATAATGCTTTCGGCAGCAATACTGGGCCTTATACTTCCCTCGGTTGAGTATGGTGGCAAATATGGTATAATAGTGGCGGTAATCGGTATTTTTGCAGGTGCTTTTTGCCTTAATATTATAGATAAGCTGGTGCCACATTTACATAAGCTTATGGCAAGCGATATTGAAACTCATAACAATGCAAATTTAAATAAGGTTCTTTTGTTTGTGCTTGCAATAGCTATACATAACCTTCCTGAGGGTATAGCGGCAGGCGTCGGCTTTGGCTCGGGCGATATATCGGGAGCATTATTAATAGCAGGTGGTATAGCACTTCAGAATATTCCTGAGGGTATGGTAATAATTGCTCCGATGCTTGCATCAGGTGTAAGCGCTAAAAAAACATTCGTATGCGCAATGATAACAGGTCTTGTAGAGGTTGCGGGTACATTTTTGGGCTTTTATGCCGTAAGTATTTCAAGTGCTATATTGCCATTTGCACTTGCTTTTGCAGGCGGTACAATGCTTTATGTTATAAGCGACGAAATGATACCCGAAACCCATGCTCACGGCAGCGAAAGGGGAGCAACCTATGCACTTTTGGCAGGTTTTTGCATTATGCTGATAAGTGATGTTTTGCTTGGGTAGCTTTAAATATAATAAAGTAGCTGTAGCAAAATGATTACATTTTGCTACAGCTACTTAGGGGTGGACGAAAAATAGCGTAGATTGGACAAACTGAGCTGCAAATGTCTATATATAGGCATTTGCAGGTTACCCGAAGGCGTACGATGGTACGCCGAGAGGCGAAGTTTGTTCAAAACACAAGGCATTCTAATACAGAAATTCGTCAAATGACGAATTTCCACCTTAGTGTGACAGGACTCGAACTAACATTGGTTTTACATGCAAATTTCACCTGAAACTTCAGTAAATTTCTTGAAAATACGTGACGCCCATCAAAGCCGACAAACTGAAAGATTTTAAAAATTTCAGATGCCAGGCATTGAGAGTTCGAATCCTGTCACACTAACTTTTGCTTTATTTCAATTTTACAATTTCAACTAAAAAGCTTTGTTAAGCCATTTCTTTGCCTTGTGTGGTGTGCGCATTTTGCTACACCCCCCTTAGAAATTATCATAAAATACAACCTCATCAATTGGGCGGTATTTAGTGTGCAAATCAAGCGGTTTTGCGTCATCGTGCGGGTAGCCCATAACAAGCAAAGCCAAAGGCTCTATATTATCCGGTATATTAAAAGTCTCTTTCATTTTAAAAGGATCAAAATGCATTACCCAACACACACCTACACCTATATTTTTTGCTTCAAGCATAATGTGAGTTGCAACAATTCCTGCATCAACAGGTGCAGAAAGCGCACCGTCATACGGGCGCTTCCAACTTTCGTCTTTATTATAGCAAACAAGCATTGCACAGGGCGCATCAAAGTGGCATCTTGTGCAGCCTTTGAGCTTTTCAATAGAACTATCGGTATTTAAAACCAATATTCGCTGAGGCTGAAAGTTGCATCCGGTAGGCGCTAAATGCGCTGTTTGTATAAGCTTGTTAATAGTCTCTTGTGTCAGATGTTTATTATCAAATTTTCGTACAGAAAACCTTTCTTTTACAACTTTTTCAAATTCCATATACTACACTCCCGGATTTCAATATAAGTACATCACATATAAAAAATTACCATAAGCAAAAGTTTACAAACTTTTATTTTTTAAATGCTATTGCAAGTATTAATCCTGATAAGCCTACACCTATTGCTCTTATTCCGTAAGCAATGCCATAATAAACAGCACCCAAATTCTGATAGTATGAAACATCTGTACCGCTGCCAAAATTAAAAAGCGATGCAACAGATGCAGTTTTCATTGAATTTAAATTTAATCCGCCTTGTGCGATATAATGTGCTCCGTAAAATGTAAGGCATATTATTAAAATTGCCAATACAAGCATAATTACTTTGTATAAATCAGGCTTTTGGCGTACTTTTTTATCCTCGGTATTATTATCATAGTTAAGTGCAGGCAGATTTGTAATATAATCATCAGCTATTGGTGTAACACTTTCATCAGGCTGGGGTGTAAATATATATTCGCAGTTATCGCATTTTTCTATACCGTCGTCTACAAGTGCTCCGCATTGTGGGCATATCATAACATCAAACCTCTTTTCGTTTTAAATTATTTAATTATATTTTAGCATTTTAAAGTCTTATTTTCAAGCCTATAATAATATGTTAACAAAAAATTTACACATTAATTTTTGGGTTTAAATACTTTTAAAAGATGCGTGGACACCTTGTGTACAACCCACGAAAAAACTATACTTGATGTCATTATAAGCACAAAATACAAAAAGCTGTTTTCAACATATATAGTTGTGCCGAATATAGTAACCCGTGAGCGCCATGCGTATATAAACAGGGCGTGGCACAGGTAAAGCTCTAATGATAGCTTGCCAAACAAATCAAGTATCGGGTTTTTTATTTTAAATTTATATGTAAATATCAATATAAGCACCGTAAAGGCTATGCTTGCAATTATCTCGCATATAAGTATATATGTGTAGCCAACGTTAAAATGCAGGCAGGTGAAATAATATGTTATTGCGCATATTGTAAATGCTATTAAAGTATATAATAAATATTTATTTTGAAAAATTGCATCTATTTTGTTTTTTAGCTTACAATACCATATACCAAGCAAAAAGCATATTACAGAATTATACCACCAGAAACCAAACTCGGGCAAGCCTGTTTTTGCGTATATATTGTATTTGCCAAAAATTCTGTGTATAGCAAACATACCCAAAATATATAAAACTGTGCCGATACTTATAAGCATTAAAGCGGTTTTTTGCTTAAAAAACCTAAAGCAGACATAAAACATAAGGTAAAGCCCCACTATAACAGCTACATACCACATAGTTATACCAAACAGGGAAAAAACAACATACCTTAAATTAAGTGTGCCGCTAATTTTGTTTGCCATAAAATTAAATATACATATTATATAGTAGGGTATAAGTATTGCAGGCAATCTGTGTTTTAAAAAGCCGTTAGTATATCCGCTTTTGTGTATAACACCATAAGTAAGCCCGTAGCCTGATATAAGAAAAAAGCCGCCTACCATTAAAAACCCTAAATATTTATAAGCATAAAATGATGGGTAATAATCAGCTAGATATGTACATAAATGATGCAGTATTACAAACAAGGCAAACACGCCCTTTAAGCTGTTTGTCTGACTGACCGAAAAATTATCTTTATAAAATTCGCCTTTTTTGCTTGGTTTTATATTCCATAGCAGAGCAATAAGCCCGATAATAATTGCCATTTTTTTATCTCCGTTTACATTTTTTTACAGTATACCACAAATTGCATAGTTTTTAAAGTCCTTTTTAAAAAAATATTAGGGTGCGGCAAAATATATTCATTTGCCACACCCTAAATTAATACAGGAGTTTATATTATGTTTACATAAATTTTTAAAAAGCTTACATTTCAAGGGCTTTTACAAGCTCATCAAAATATGAAAGCGGAACATAAGTTTTATCGTTTGTAAGTTCAGGTGCAACTTGGAGCATAAGTCTTGCTCTGTTTAAACCGCCGTTTACATCGCCGATTGTTATCTGTGATGAAAATGCACCTTTTGATACAATTACACTCATACTTTCATCAATCCAGTCAACTGTAAAGCCAAGCTTTTCAGCCACTGCACGAAGGGGTATCATTTTGATTTCGCCTTTTTCGTAAATGCCTTCAGTGCCGTCAAAAATAAAATCTATGTTATTATTTTCAGTTTCTTCTGTTTCCTCTGCTACGGCAATTTCAAGTATAACTGCTTTTTCACTTGTTGCATAAGCAGGTATGCTCATTGTAACCATATCATACCATAAAAGTATTTTACTGCCTTTTGTTATATCCTGTGCTTTAACAATATTTTTTGTGCGGTATGGCATAACCTCTGCATCAGCTAAAAGTGTAACTTCTTTAGAGCCGCCCTCTGTAACAATTACTAAACCGTCATCAGATGTTTTAATATCCTCAACCTCTGTGTAAACAGGTACGCTTGCACCCTGGGCAACATTACCCATTACAGCAAACGCCGCTGTCTGTGCAGGTATGCTCATTGTTGTAGCGGTGCTGTGGTAAACTACAACCTCATCGGATGTTCTGTTTTCAATATCAAAGGGAGCAACCAATGATGCATCTATCATATAAGTTTTATCGCTGTAGTTTATAACAAGCTCGTCTTTATCCTGAGTTTCAATTGTAAAGCTGTTTTCGCCAAGCTCTTTAATTGTGCCGTATGTACATACATAGCTTGGCTGTGCCTCGTCATAAGCGGGTATGCTTTCAAGCTCTTCATTTATAAGCATTATATCGCCCTGAATTTCGGTTGGTATTGTGTCTATCGCCTCAGCAGGCTTATTATCCTCCGCAAAAGCCGCCATGTTTGCGATCAACAAAAGTGATGCTAAAACAGATATTGTTTTTTTCATTTTTCAATTCTCCTTTTTATGTATAATTTTTTAAAGGCTTTCCAGTGCCTTTCACCTATAATACTTTTTAAAAAGCAAAAAGGTTGCAAAAATTTTAAAAGATTTTTTAATTTTTTTAAAACATATAAAAACGGGCTGTAAATTGAACCTTTACAACCCGTTTATTAAATTCATTCAGGCATTTATAACTCTTACTTTGCAAACCTCATCAAGTGCATAAAGTCTTTCTGTAAGGTCATCGGGAACATTGTCAACATCAACTATTGTATATGCATAGTCTTTTTTGCTTTTGTTTATCATATTTAATATGTTAATGTTTTCATCTGCAAATATAGCCGAAAAGCTTGAAAGCATATTTGGTACATTTTTGTGAGCAATTGTTACTCTGTACTTGCTTTCCATTGCAAGCTCACAGTTAGGGAAGTTAACAGAATTTTTAATGTTACCGTATTTTAAAAAATCTGAAAGCTCTTTTGCAGCCATAACTGCGCAGTTATCTTCCGATTCAGGTGTTGAAGCGCCAAGGTGAGGAATATTGATAACATTCGGCATACCAAGTGTAGCTTCACATGGGAAATCTGTAACATAAGTTGCAATTTTGCCGTTGTCAATTGCACGCTTTAAAGCCTCGCTGTCAACAAGCTCTGCTCTTGAGAAGTTGAGTAGTCTTGTGCCTTCGCTCATGCAATCAAACATATCGTCATTCATCATACCTCTTGTAGAATCGTTAAGCGGTAAGTGCATTGTAACATAATCGCATCTTGAAAGCATCATTTTTAAATCGTTTGATTTTTTAACATGTCTTGAAAGTCCCCAGGCAGCATCAACTGAAATGTAAGGGTCGTAACCCTCAACATCCATACCAAGAGCACTTGCAATATTTGCAACCATTACACCTATTGCACCAAGACCTACAACGCCAAGTCTTTTGCCCTTGATTTCAGGGCCAACATAAGCACCTTTGCCTTTTTCAACAAGCTTACCTACATTGTCGCCTTCGCCTTTTAAGGTTTCTGCCCATTTAATACCGTCAACAATTTTTCTTGATGAAAGTAAAAGGCCTGCAATTGTAAGCTCTGCTACCGCATTTGCATTTGCACCGGGAGTATTAAATACTACAATACCCTTTTCGCTGCATTTGTCTATCGGAATATTATTTACACCTGCACCGGCTCTTGCAACTGCTTTTAATGAATCGGCAAGCTCCATATCGTGCATACTGAAACTTCTGAGTATTATTGCATCGGGATTTAGCACATCGTCGGATATGTTGAATAAATTCTTATCAAGTCTGTCAAGACCGCATTTTGCTATTTTATTTAAGGTTAAAACTTCATACATAACTTAAATCTACCTTTCAATATTAATTATTTATTGTCGGCTTCAAATTTTTTCATAAAGTCAACAAGTGCTTTTACACCCTCGGTTGGCATAGCATTGTAAATGCTTGCTCTCATACCGCCAACTGTTCTGTGGCCTTTAAGGTTTACAAAGCCGGCTTGAGTTGCTTCTTTAACAAATTTAGCATTTAAATCGTCGTTACCTGTGACAAAAGGAACATTCATAAGCGAACGGTCACATTTATTTGGAACAGTCGCACTGAACATAGCGCTGTTATCAAGGTAATCGTAAAGCATAGCAGCTTTTTCTTCATTAATTTTTTGCATAGCGCTTACACCGCCAAGTGCTTTAAGCCACTCGCATACGAGCTTACATACATATATAGTATATGTAGGCGGTGTATTAAACATTGAGCCGTTTTCAGCATGTGTTTTATAATCAAACATTGTAGGTGTAATATCAAGTGCGTTACCGATGAGGTCATCTCTTACAATTGCAATTGTAAGACCTGCAGGAGCCATATTCTTTTGTGCACCTGCGTAAATTACACCGAATTTGTTTACATCAACTTCCTGCGAAAGAATAGATGACGACATATCTGCTACAAGCGGAACATTGCCTGTTTCAGGAAGTGTTGACCAGCGTGTACCGTAAATTGTGTTGTTGTGTGTAATGTGGAAGTATGATGCATCAGGTCTGAATTCATTTTTATCTAATTCAGGGATATAGCTGAATACTTTATCCTCTGATGATGCAAGTACTTTAACATCGCCGTATCTTGCAGCCTCTTTAGCAGCCTTTTTAGCCCAAAGACCTGTTGTAACATAATCAGCTTTTTTAGCTTCGCCGAATAAGTTGAGCGGAACCATTGCAAACTGGCTTGATGCACCGCCCTGTAAAAATAACACCTTGTAGTTATCGCCAATATTTAAAAGAGAACGAAGAAGTGCTTCGCACTCATCGATTATCTCCTGATAAGCGGAGGATCGATGGCTCATCTCCATTACTGACATTCCTGTATTGCCGTAGCATACAAGTTCCCTTTGAGCTTTTTCAAGTACTTCGAGCGGGAGCATTGAAGGACCTGCCGAAAAATTATAAACTCTCATAGTGCACTCCTTTATGTAAACCGACGGTTTATATTATAATCGATAGTTAGTAGTATTATAGACTATTCGCGCGAATTTTGCAAACCATTGGTAGTCAAAAAGCGCGCG
>JAZSPJ010000140.1:0-14329 GCA_045537365.1 Clostridia bacterium | reverse complement strand
AGTATCATGGACACCTCCCTGATCACCGTAACCACCCATACGGACCAGGAAGAAGTGGCCCAGATGATGAGCAAGTACAACCTGCTGGCGATTCCTGTGGTTGACGGCGATAACCGGATGGTAGGTATCGTAACCTTCGACGATGCTATTGATGTCCTTCAGGAAGAGGCAACCGAGGATATTGATAAAATGGCGGCTATCGTACCAAGTGATAAGCCATACACAAGAACAAGTGTTTTTGATATTGTTAAAAGCCGTATCGGCTGGCTGATATTACTTATGGTTTCGTCTACTTTTACAGCCATTATAATCGGCGGATACGAACAAAAGCTTGCAGCCGAAATGGCACTTACAGGCTTTATACCGATGCTTATGGGAACTGCAGGTAATGCAGGCGGTCAGTCGTCGGTAACAATTATCCGTTCAATGAGCTTAAATGAGATAGAATTTTCCGATACAATAATGGTGCTTTTAAAAGAGTTTGCAGTTTCGCTTTTATGCGGTTTGATTTTAGGCGTTGCAGGCTTTATAAAGCTTATTGTGCTTGACCGTGTTGCTGTTATGGTAGCATTGGTTGTATCGCTTACATTACTTATTACAGTTGTATGTGCAAAATTAGTCGGCTCTGTTTTGCCTATTGCCGCAAAAAGGGTGGGTTTTGACCCGGCGGTAATGGCAAGTCCGCTTATTACCACTATTGTAGATGCACTTGCACTTTTAATTTACTTTAAAACAGCTACTGTGTTGCTTGGTATATGAGAGGAGTTTAATTTAAATGAATAGTATTACACCGGTTGTTGCAAATCAGGTATTTATAATGCTTATTTTAGTAATTGTCGGTTTTTTGCTTGCTAAAGGCAAGTTAATCAATAATGACGGCGGTAAATCTATAACCAATATATTGTTTTATATTGTAACCCCCTCTGTACTTATAAACGCATATCAGATGGATTTTAATACAGGTCTTTTAAAGGAGATTATTATTGCTATCCTGGCTTCTGTATTAATTCATATTGTTGCGATTTGGGTTACAAAGCTGGTATTTAAGGGTGAAAAGGATATAGAGGCTAATATCGTTAAAAGGTTTACATCAATCTATACCAACTGCGGTTTTATGGGTGTACCGTTACTTGAAGCAGCACTTGGAACAAAGGGTGTATTTATAGGCTCTGCTTATATTGCTATGTTCAATATATTCGGTTGGACACACGGTATTGGTCTGTACGAAAATAAGGATGGTAAAAAAGGCAAATTTAAAATTAAAACCCTGCTTACAAATCCCGGTGTAATGGGCGTAGTTATAGCCATGGTGTTGTTTTTTGCAGGTATAAAACTCGGCGGTGTTGTTAAAACATCTGTCGATTATGTTGCATCAATGAACACACCGCTTGCAATGTTGCTTCTCGGCACATATTTAAATAATTCAAAACTTGCCGATGCACTTAAAAATAAAGCAACCCTAACAGTATCTTTTGTTAGGCTTTTGCTTATACCTGTAATTTCAATATTTATACTGAAATTATTTAGGGTTGACGAGTTTATTGCAACAGCTGTAATTTTGCTTGCGGCTTGCCCGTCAGCGGCAATGTGCGCAATGTTTGCGCAAAAATTCGACTGCGATACCACCGTGCCTTCACAGATTATTTCGGTAACTACAATTATTTCACTTGCAACACTGCCGCTAATTGCTTACCTTACCACTATAATTATTTAAGGTGTGATTTTTTTGGACAGTATTAAAATTTTACATACGGCAGATTTGCACCTTGGTGCAGATTTTGCCGAATTATCTCAGGATTTGGCGCAACTTCGGAAAAACGAGCTGAGGCAAAGCTTTTTAAACATGGTAAGCCTTCACTCAGATGCCGATGTTGTGCTTATTTCAGGTGATATTTTTGATAGCCCTGATGTTTCATATACCGAGGCGGATTTTTTGGTTTCGGTATTTTTAAAATATCCACATATAAAATTTTTGGCGGTTTGCGGTAATCATGACCCCTATAACTCGCCTGTATATGAGTATCTTTGCGGTATTTTACCCGAAAATGCGGTACTGTTTTCTCCCGATGGGGATGAAATTGTTTTTCACGACATAAAAACCAGAGTATTTGGTAAAAGCTTTCAGTCTGCATACGAGGAAATACCGCTTTTAAATATGCAAAAAATGCCCGATGACGGGTATATAAACCTGATTGTTATACACGGTGACCTTGATAACCCTAAAAGCGTGTATAACCCTATATCAAGGGAGTTAATTACAAACAGCGGAGCTGATTATGTTGCCCTTGGCCATATACATAAGCATAGCGGTATTTTCAAAACTGGCAATGTAACCTATGCATACAGCGGAACGCACGAGGGTCATGGCTATGATGAGTGCGGACGCCTCGGCTGTATATACGGCACAGTTTACAAAAATATGTGCAATTTAAGCTTTGAGTGTACGCAAATGCGAACTTACAATAAATTAACTATTGATATAAGCGAAGCCAAAACCATTGAGGCTGTTAAAAAGCTGATTGAGGATGCAGTATCGCCCGGAAATTTATATAAAATTACCCTTTGCGGTATTTTAAACGAGGGTGTAGTGTTAAATAATTTTGTATTGCTTTCGGGAATTAATGCCTTTGATATTAAGCTTGCTTTTGATGTAAAAGCACCGTATAATCTTTCGGAGATTTCAAATTGTGCCGATTTAAAGGGTTATTTTGTAAAAGAGGCACTGGCGGAGCTTGAAGGCTCTTTGGATGATGCTGAAAAATCAACAATTAACAAGGCACTTAATTATGTGCTTACTTTATTTGATGAGGGAACTAAACTATGATTATTGATAAGCTGAATATAAATAAATTCGGTAAATTTAATAATACAAGCTTTAGCTTTAACAGAGGTTTAAATGTAATTTACGGCAAAAATGAGAGCGGTAAAACAACCTTGCTTGATTTTATAGTGTTTATGCTCTACGGTGCTGACAAACGTCAAAAGGACGACCTTTTCAAATATAAGCCCAGAGACGGAGCAAATATGCACGGTTCTATGGAATATTTTAAGGGCGACAGTCATTTTGCTGTTCAAAGAACTGATGTATCTCAAAACTCAGTACGGCTTATAAATACCGATACAGGCTGTGATGCAGTTTTAAACGGAGCTTTGGGAGCAGAGCTTTTTGGCTTTGGAGTTGAAGCGTTTAAAAAAACATATTATTCAGGAAATATTACAAGCGTTATATGCGATGATAAAACTGGAAGTATTGCTGACAGAATTTCAAATCTTTCAAAGCAAAATCAGGGTGAGGCAACTTTTTCTCAAATAAAAAAACACCTTACAACAAAGATTAATTCTTATACATCTAAAAGGTGCGAAAGCCCCGTAATACCTACATTGGAGGAGTCACTTTACCCTGCACAGAAAAATGCAGATAATGCGCTTTTAAGGTATAGGGAGGCAATGGACCAAAAAGCCAAATTACCGCTTTTAATTAAAAGATTAAATGAGCTCAATGAAAAGCTCGAACTGATTAATAAAAAGCGTGAAAGCTTAAACAAGCTTCGTTTAAATGAGGAATATGAAAAGCTTTCAGATAAAATTAATAATTGTGAGAGTATTTTAAGCTCGAACCGCCTTAATGTATTTAATACCATAACAAGCTCCGAGCTTGAGCTTTTTGGAAATAAAGGTGCGGATATTTTAAATACTTGTCTTACAAATAAAATAAAACATAATGCGTCCTATAAAATAACAGCCTGTATTTCGGCTTTGTTTTTTGTGCTTTCAATTTTATTTTGGGCAATGCATTTTAAAAATATTTTTTCTTTAATTTTTCCTCTTGCTTTTTCGGGCTTGTTGTTGGTTTCGGGAATTTCGGCTTTTACGTTTAAAAAACTTTCCAAAAGGGCTGAGGCGGAGCACGAAAAATTTATTCGCAAAACTGCTCATTTTCTCGGCGAAACCGATATATCAAGTGCAGGCGAATTTTTGAAATTATATGACGAGTGGAAAAATCAAGGCTCGCCTGACAGCGATGATTTTATTAATGAACTCGAAATTTTACGCAATAAATTTGATACTTTGGTAAATAATATTAAAACAAAATATGAACTATCGGAAATAATACATCTTGACAAAAACGCAATTTCATACGATAATATAAGTGAGGAGTTTTATGACGACGGTGTTTTAAACCAAACTCTGAGAGAAACCGAAAGGCTGAAGCTTGAAATTTCCGGCGTTGAAAATTTAAACCCTGATAGCTATCTTGAGCTTTATGAAAAAGCAAAACGGGATGAGGAGAATATTTCAAAGCAACTTAAGAACGCCAAGGCTGAGCTAAAGGTTTATACAAAAGCACTGGAAATACTGGAGAGGGCAAATGCTGAGCTTGAAAATGTGTTTGCACCGAGGGTATGTCACTTTGCATCGGAGGTTTTTAACCGCTTAACGGGTTCAAGGTACGATACAATCACTATAAACTCCAAACTAAATATTAATGTAAAGGATAATCTTGCTTTTTACGATGCGTCAAATTTCAGCACTGCAACAAAGGAGCAGATGTATCTTGCATTAAGACTGGCTGTAACCGAGCTTTGCTCGCCCGAAAAGCTCCCCGTTTTTTTAGACGATTGTTTAAGCTATTACGATGATGAGCGAAAAAGGTTATGCTTTGAATTTTTAAAGGATTTTTCAAAGGACAGACAAATTATATACTTAACCTGTCATAAAGCCGAGCTTGATTTGGCGATTGAGATGGGTGCAAATATAATTTATTTAGTGTGACAGAACTCTAACTTTCTGCTTTCTGTCACATTACCTGATTAAGAAAGGATGTTGTATTTATGGCAAGTGCAGTATTTGATATGGCAAAAGGTTTAATTGAAATCGATGGCGACGCTATTGCAAAAATAGTAGGTATAGTTGCAACAGGTTGTTATGGAGTTGTAGGTATGGCACATCGTTCAAAAACCGACGAGTTTGCCAACCTTTTAAAGAAGGACAGTATTACAAAAGGCATAAAAGTAAATATAAACGATAAAAAAGTCAGCCTTGATGTGCACATAATTGTACAGTACGGTGTAAATATTAATGTTATATGCGAAAGCATTATAAGTAATGTAAAATACCAGGTTAAAAATATGACAAGCCTTGAGGTAGATGCCGTTAATGTTTATGTTGAAGGCACAAGAGTACAGGACTGATACGAGGTGATAGATTAAATGCAGATTATAAATAACAGTATGCTGTGTGATATGTTTTTATCCGCAGCAGCAAATTTAACCAATCACAGGCAAGAGGTTGACAATATGAATGTATTTCCTGTGCCCGATGGCGACACAGGCACAAATATGTCGATGACCATTAATGCCTGCGTAAAGGATATAGATCTTCTTAAAACAGCAACCGTTGCCGAAATTGCAAAAGCAATGGCAAATGCGGCATTGCGAGGTGCAAGAGGTAATTCGGGTGTTATACTTTCACAGCTTATAAGAGGTATGCAAAAAGCCCTTTCCGATAAAAACGAAATTGATGTAAAAGTGCTTGCTGATATTGCAAAGCTTGCAAAAGAGAGCGCATATAAAGCGGTTATGAAGCCAACTGAGGGTACAATTTTAACCGTAGCGAGAATGATGGCGGAGTTCGCCACCGAAAATCACGAAAAATATGACGATGCTTTAAGCTTTTTAGAGGCTGTGTATGAAGCAGGAAATAAGGCACTTAAGCTTACACCTAAAATGCTTCCTCAGCTTAAACAGGCAGGTGTTGTAGACTCAGGCGGACAGGGACTTATGTTCTTGATTGAGGGTGCATATTTGTACCTTAAAACAGGAAAAAGGGTAGAGTATGCCGAGCAAACGCATAAAACCGAGAGTACAGCACAGAAATCTTCTGATACTGCCGATATTAAGTTTAAATATTGTACAGAGTGTATTATAGAGAAAAAATCGGCATCTGTTGATGTGTTTAAGCTTAAATCCACCATTGAGCTCATTGGCGACAGCATGGTAGTTGTAGATGATGACGAGATTGTAAAAATACACATTCATACCAACCATCCCGATATTATACTTGGCGAGGCTTTAAGACTTGGCGAGCTTTCAAACATAAAAATTGAAAATATGAAAATACAGCACTCAAAGCTTACAGATGGTGATAAAACTACTGAAAATGCCGTAAATGACGAAAAAACCGAAAGTGCTGAAATACTGCAAAACGAACCCGATGAAACCGAGCCGAAAGAGACTAAAAAATACGGTTTTGTGTGTATTTGCGCAGGTGACGGACTTTGCGATACCTTTAAAAAGCTTGGTGCAGATGTTGTGCTTTCGGGAGGTCAGACAATGAACTCCAGCACAGATGAGATTTTAACTGCTATTGAGAGTATTAATGCCGAAAACATTTTTGTGTTCCCGAATAATAAAAATATTATTATGGCGGCAACACAGGCACAGGAGCTTTCGGATAAAAATGTATTTGTTGTGCCGACTAAAAGCGTAACACAGGCAATCAGCTGTATGATTTGCTTTGACGAGGACAACGAAGCAGACAGTATGTTCGACGAATTCTGCGAGGTAATGGCTTGCGTTAAATCTGCACAGACCACTTATGCAGTTCGCGATACTGTTATTGACGGCAGAGAGATTAAAACAGGCGATATTCTCGGCATAGTAGAGGGGAAAATCAAATTTGTTGACGAAACCGTAGAAAAGTCGGTTGAAAATATACTAAAAGATACTGTTGACGGCGAAACAGGTGTAATAACACTTTTTTGGGGCGACGAGGTTGACGGGGAAACTGCTGAAAGGCTTTGCGAAAGATTAGAGGATATGTTCCCTGAATGTGATGTTGCTTGTCATTTCGGCGGTCAGCCTGTGTATCACTATTTAATATCTGTTGAATAATAAAGGTTAGAGATTATGGATTTTAAAGAATATGTAGATTTTTTAAATTCCGATTTAACTGTGCTTAAAGGAGTTGGCGATAAAAAGTCAGCTCTTTTTGCTAAAATCGGTGTACATAATATATGGGATTTAATATACTTTTTTCCTCGTGATTATGAGGACAGGCGTGCATTTAAAAAGATTGGAGCACTCTTGTCAGGTGATGTTTGCTGTATCAGTGCAACTCCATACAAACAGCTTGCGGAAAAACGCATAAAACGAAATATTTCCTTGTTTTCGCTTGTTTTGGATGACGGCACGGGTGTTATAAATGCCAAGTGGTTTTCATCACCTAAATACAGGCAGAATATAGACTATGGCGAGCCTTATGTTTTTTTCGGAAAATGCGTATATGCTTATGGCAGGCTTGAATTTGAGGTTAAAAGTATGGAAAAGCTTTCAAATTCTGCAAGCACAGGGGTAATACTGCCCGTGTACAGCCTTGTTGCAGGCTTAAGCCAATATGCCGTAAGGGTTGCAGTAAGAGAAGCATTAAACAGGGTTGATTGTATTTCAGACAGTATGCCCGAAAGTATAGTAAAAAAATATAATCTTTACACTATAGATAAAGCTGTGCGCACACTGCATAACCCGAAGGATGCAAAAAGTCTTGAAAAAGCACGGGCAAGAATTGCCTTTGAGGAGCTTTTTGTTCTGCAGTTATCATTGATGTTTTTAAAGAACCGCCGAAAAGGTGACGATGGTTTAAAGTTTAAAAATGTTAAATGTGCCGAGGATATGAAAAATATTCTGCCTTTTGAGCTTACGGACGGACAAAAATCAACTATAAGGGATATATGTGCGGATTTAAAATCGGGCAGATGCATGAACAGGCTTGTTCAGGGTGATGTCGGAAGCGGTAAAACCGCAGTTGCAATTTGTGCTATGTATGTAGCCTTTAAAAACGGCTATCAAAGCGCAATGATGGCACCAACCGAGATACTTGCAACACAGCATCATAATACCTTAACAAAATTTTTTGAACCGCTTGGTATAAAATGTGCGCTTCTTACAAGCTCTGCCAAAGGTAAGGCAAAATTAATCGAAGCGGTAAAGGCGGGCGAATATAATATAATTGTGGGCACTCACGCTCTTATTGAGGGTAAAGTAGAGTTTGACAACCTTGGATTGTGTATAACTGACGAACAGCATCGCTTTGGTGTAAATCAAAGAGCGAAGCTTTTTGAAAAGGGCAAAACCCCTCATGTGTTAGTTATGAGCGCAACGCCTATTCCCAGAACACTTTCGCTTATTCTGTACGGCGATTTGGATATATCGCTTATAAAATCAATGCCAAAGGGCAGACAGAGTATAGATACCTTCTGTGTAGATTCCACCTATAAAGAGCGACTTTACGGCTTTGTAAAAAAACAGCTTGATGAGGGCGGTCAATGCTATGTGGTATGCCCGTTGGTTGAACAGAGCGAGTCTTTGGATGTGCAGTCAGGAACAGAGCTTTACGAGTATTTATCAAGCGAGGTTTTTCCTGATTACAGGGTAGACCTGTTGCACGGTAAAATGAAACCCGCCCATAAGGACGAGGTTATGCAAAGGTTTAAAAATCACGAAACCGATTTACTTGTATCTACAACCGTAATCGAGGTTGGCGTAGATGTGCCGAATGCAAACATTATGGTAATAGAAAATGCCGAAAGGTTTGGCTTAAGTCAGCTTCATCAGTTAAGGGGCAGGGTAGGCAGAGGAAACCGAAAATCCTACTGCGTTCTGGTGTGCGATTCAAAGTCGGACGAAACACGTCAGCGTATGGATATAATGTGCGCTACAAACGATGGTTTTTTAGTGGCTCAAAAGGATTTGGAGCTTCGTGGATGCGGTGAGTTTTTCGGAACCCGTCAGCACGGCTTGCCTGAACTTAAGGTTGCAAACCTTTTTACCGATACCGAAATTTTATTAATGGCAAAAGAGGCCAGTGAGAATGTGTTAAAAAACGACCCGTATCTTGAAAGCGATGAAATCCGCCGTATTCGCGGAAGGATTCAGCGCCTTTATGTACAGTACGAGAATTTTAATATTTTTAATTGATGTATGGCATAAATATATGGCTGTAAAAAAACTTTTGGTTTTTTTACAGCCTCTTTTATATTACATAACCTCTATAACACTGTCTATAACAGTTCCGATAGTTTTAAACATTTTGTTTTTCATTTTTTTGTGTTGCTTGTCGCCTATAGGGTCAAGCACCATACCCATTACTGTGCCTACAATTGCACCTGCTATAAGTCCGCCTGTAAAGCCTTTCACATTAATCACTCCTTTAAAAAATATCTATTTTTGATTTTTCTATAAAATGTCCTTGCTTATGGCTGCAAACAGGGCATATTACCGGAGCTTGAGGTCCTTGGTGTATATGACCGCAGTTTGTACAAACCCAAAGTGTGTTTTCTCCGGATTTATACAAGGCATCCTGTTGAAGCATTTCCATAAGCATTTTAAATCTTTTTGAATGTGTGTTTTCTATTTCGGCAATTGAAAAAAAGCTTTGCGCAATTTGAATGAAACCTTCCTCTTTGGCGATGTTGCCGAAGTTCTGATATATTTCTTTGTATTCAGCTTCTTCGTTTTCAACCCCTGCTTTTATATAATCCAAAGTTGTCTGATATATGTTTACAGGGTAAGATGCTGTAATCTCTATGTGGCTGTCGTTTGCCTCTTTTAAATGATTATAAAAAACTGTTGCGTGTGCCTGCTCCTGACTTGCTGTTAAGTTAAACACTTTAGCAATCTGATAGTAGCCGTCGCTGTAAGCTTTTTCGGCGCTTATGTTGTATCGGTTCCGTGCCTGGCTTTCGCCTGCAAAAGCACGCATAAGATTTACCTTTGTTTCACTTTTTAAAAAATCCATATAAATAACCTCCTTGTGCATTATTTTAACTATTTTATTAAAAAATATGTAATTTACATTAAAGTTATCGAAAAGTGACAGTAAATTAAGTTAAAATATAAGCAGTAACTATTACAGGAGGTGAAAAATTGGAAAAGGAAAAATTTGACTATTTTTATGGAAACGAGTCGGAAAATTTTATTTTTTACAGAATACCTAAAAAGCTTTTTACAGACGAAAAATTTTCAAAATTATCAAGCGAGGCAAAAACTCTGTATGGCCTTTTGCTCGACAGAATGAGTTTATCGGCAAAGAACAACTGGGTAGATGAAAAGGGCAGGGTTTACATATATTTTACTATAGCCGATGCTATGAAATTTATGAATATAAGCAAAGGTAAAGCAGTTAAGTTGTTTGCGGAGTTGGATGATAAAAACGGTTGCGGTTTAATATTAAAAAAACGGAAAGGTATGGGTAAGCCTGCGACTATTTATGTTAAAAATTGTAATACAGATAATAGGTCTAAAATACAAACTTCCATTGGTTCAAAATTTGAACCTCAAGAAGTTCAATATTTAGACCCTAATAATACTAATATAAATAATAATAAATTTAATAATAATTATATGTGTGATATATATAATCCTATCTTATCCAATCAAGGTGATGGGAAAGATGAGATAAATTCAAGAGAATACTATAAAAAACTTGTATGCGAAAACATTGCATATAAAGCTTTAGCTGATAATTACGGTACAGAGCAGATTGACGGCATAGTAGAAATTATGGTTGACAGCATATCGAGTAAAAAAGATTTTATAGTTATTGGCTGTGAGGATATACCTCAGCAAACCGTTAAAGAAAAGCTTTTAAAACTCAATTCAAGCCATATTGAATATGTTCTGGATTGCTTTAAGGGTAATAAAACAAAAGTAAGAAATATTAGAAGTTATTTACTTACATCGCTTTACAACTCATATTCAACAATTGACTATTATTACACTGCAGAGGCAAATCACGATTTAAGCAGTATTAATAATATTCACTGAACACTTGCCATATTATTTGGCAAGGGGGTTCCATCAAAAAAATACGGAATGTTTTGGCAATCACGAGAGCAACCAATCCGCAATATCAATAATCCGTACCCCCTCATACTGATACTCATCGTGGCGTGTGCGAGCAATAACCAACTTAGGATAGGCATCTTTGATTTGAAGTAAGGGCGAAACCTCACGGTCAAAAGTTTTGTCATCACTGATATTGTCAGAAACTTGTATATATATTTTCTCATTGCGCTTAATAGCAACAAAGTCGATTTCTTTTTTGTAAAGCACACCGACATATACTTCATACCCTCTGCGCAGCAACTCTATTGCAACTACGTTTTCGAGGATTCTGCCATAGTCCATATTTTTCGTGCCAAGCTTTGCATAACGGAAAGTATGGTCGCTCAGGTAATATTTGTCGTTGCTGGACAGATACTTCTTGCCTTTAATATCATACCTGCGCACTTTATAAAAGGCAAAGGCATTACACAAAAACTGAATATAAGAGCTGATGGTAACGTGGTTGACCTTTTCTTTAAAACCGCTGAATGTGTTTGTGATATTTCGTGCCGAGGTCAAATTGGAGATGTTGTCCATAAGGAAATCAACAAGCCTATCCATTAGCTGCATATTACGGATTTTATATTTCTTGCGAATATCACGGACAATCAATGTATTGAAAACGTCAGCAATATAATCAAATTTAGCTTCTTGATCTTTATAGAGATAGGAGCCGGACATACCTCCCTCAATCATATATTTATCAACGGCGGAATACTTGTCGCTGTAGCAAAAATACTGCATATATTCGCTGAACGAAAAGGGGAACACCTTAATTTCAAATGTTCTTCCTGTAAACAACGTAGCAAGGTCGGAACTCAGAAGAAAGGCATTTGAACCGGTAATATAAATATCATACTTTTCGGATGCGTGCAGGCCGTTAATCGCTTTTTCAAAATCAGTGCACATCTGGACTTCATCAATTAAAACGAAGTTCTCCTTATCAGCTACATACCGGGAATTGATATAGTCGTATAATGGTTTGTACTCAAGCAAATGGTCAAACTCCGGCAAGTTGAAATTGATAACGATAATATTATGGTCGGAAACATTGTGTTCAATGTGGGACTTAAAAGCTTCGAGCAGTTTGGATTTTCCACTTCGTCGAACACCTGTGATTACCTTAATATCCGGAGTTCCGATTACATTGATAAGTTTTTCTAAATATTGATTTCGAGTAATAAGTTTCATTGTGTATCACCTCTTGTACAGTATTATACCACAAACTTTTACCAAATTCAATATATTTTCAAAAATGGTAAATAGAAATTTGCAACTTAGTTGTATTTGGGTGTTTGATTATGATAATTAATAATATTCACTGAAAACCTGCCATATATCCTGTGTTTCAAAGCCCTGTCGCCAGCTTGCTACACCGCCTAAATTGTATTTTCGGGCAATTTCAATGCGTGCTCTTATACTTTGGGCATCCTCTATCCACATTTGTGACTGTGTGCCGTCGCTGTTTTGCCAGGTTGCCTTTTTGAGCTTGTATTTATCGTCGTAAGTGTAGGTTGCATTGTTCGAATTTGCCTGCGTTGTTGCGCTTTGCATTGAAAGTGCTTTCGACGATATTACCTTCGTGCCGGAGGTTTGCCAGAGCCTTGTATAAAACGGCACTCCAAGCACAAGCTTATTGCTGTCAACCTCTTTTAAGGTGAGCTTTACTGTGTCCTCAGTCCAGGGGATAGAGCTTACAGGTCCGGCAGTAGGACTGCCTGCATAATACTGGTCGTAAGCCATAAGCATTACATAATCGCATTTTTGCGAAATTGCATCCCTGTCGTAACACATAGACCAGTTTGAGCTTGTTTTCTCATACCTTGTAATATCACATGAGGTTAGCATACCAAGCTCGTGAAGTGCAACAGTTAAATCCTTTATATGGTTTGAAAGCAGTTGCTTGTTTTTTGCATATATATTTTCAAAGTCAATATTCAAGCCGTCATAGCCGTTTAAAATGCTTTGCTTTATAATGGCTTTAATAACATTTTGCTGTGCATTATTTGTATTTAAAATTATATCCGATGTTTTTAATGTAAAATCGGTTTTATAAATCGGCCATATTTTAAAATTATTTGAAGCTGCATACTCGTTAAGCTTTTTTGATATTGCGGTATAAAGCTTAATGTTACCCAAACCCACATCCTCGTATTTTACGCCCAAATTTTCGGCGGTGAGCTGAAATACGGGGGGAGATACAGAAGTTACCGATGTAAGCTCATTTTGCGGGAGAGTGTCGTTTTTGTTTGCTACAAGCCATGTTAAATTAACAGGCTTTTGCTCGGAAAAGCTTTCATTAAAATAATAAATTTTATTGTTTATAAACTTTATTTCACAGCTTGCGTTGTAGGTGTTTTTGTTACCGTTTGTATCAAAGCTTGCAGTATAGCTTAAATTTGTTTTGGCGATTGCACCTGTTTGCGATATATCGTCAATCTTAAGCTTTGAAATGTTTTTGGTTAAATTTGCATTTTGACCGTTAATATATGAGCGAATGCTGTTTATATATTCAGCATCAGAAAGTGCAGAGCCTGCAAGATTATTCGTATTTATAAGTGCATCGTTATATTTGCTTAAGATAAAATCCTCGGCAAGATTTTTAAGCTTAGGGGTGTTTAAACTGTAATCTGTGCACTCAAGCGCTTTGGAAATCATTTTTGCACTTTCGCCCCTTGTGGCATTTTTTTGAGGTCTGAAAGTGCCGTCGGGATAACCGCCGATTATATCAAGAGTGCTTAACTTTTGTACGGGTGTATAATAAATACTGGTTTTTTGAATGTCGCTGAAATTTTTAGTGGAATTTACTGCATTTTTCAGGTTTTCAAGCTTTGAAAGTATAAGGCATATTTCGCCTCGGGTTATTTTGCTGTCTGCATCAAACCTGCCGTCGCCCCGCCCGTTTATCATCCCTGCTAAGTACAGCTCGTTAATCTCATTAAAAAATATATGGTTTTTGGGTATGTCAGTAAAAATCTGATTGTCTGATGTATTCGTATTGCTTAAAAAAGCTCTTGCGGTAAGTGCCGAAAATTCGCCCCTTGTAATTGTGCCGTTTATATTTGCCGAAATACCGTCGCCCTTTAAAATTCCGATTTCCCACAGGGTATCGGCAAAGTTTTCTGCAAAATGGCCGTCGGTGTCGGCAAATGGTGATGTTACCGCACTTGCGGTATTACCAATTATACAAATTAATGTAAAAATTAAAATTATTTTTTTAAACATTTATAAATTCCTCACTTTTTGTAAATTGGTGGGGATGTATATATTATAATATATATGGGAAGGGGTGTAAACAGGTTGATTTTGGTAAAGAAAATTAATTAATATTTTTTGCTTTTTGCAAATATTTTTCTAAAAAATGGTTGACAAACTGCTTTAAATGGTGTATAATTACTGATGTTGTTTGAAAAATCAATATATGCACCATTAGCTCAGTTGGTAGA